>DASSKO010000141.1:0-4128 GCA_035690425.1 Nocardioidaceae bacterium | reverse complement strand
CGCTGACGCGACGTTGGCCAACCCGGTGCTGACCGCGGCCGGTTGCGCCGGAGTCGGTCGCGAGCTCGCGCAGTTCTTCGACGTCGGCGAGCTCGGGGCGGTGGTCACGCGTTCGGTCACCCGCGACGCCCGCCCCGGCGGGTCGGGTGCCCGGATGGCGGAGACGGCGGCCGGCATGCTCAGCGACCTCGACCTCGGCGGCGCCGGCATCGACACCTTCTTGGCTACCGACCTGCCGTGGCTGGCCCAGCGCAGGACCCGCGCTGTCGTCTCGATCGCGGGCTCCACGCTGGAGGAGTACGCCGAACTGGCGCGTCGGGTCGGCACCAGCCCGGGAGTGACCGCGGTGGAGGTCAACCTGCTGGACCTCGCCGGCGACGCCCAGCAGGCCGCCCGGGTGGCCAGCGTGGTGCGCCGCGACACCGCTCGCGGTATCCCGGTGTTGGTCAAGCTCGCTCCGGACGTCACCTCGATCGTCGACGTCGCACGGTCGGTCGTCGACTCCGGTGCGGACGGGCTGGTGCTGGGCGGACGGCTGCGCGCGATGAGCATCGACCACACCACCATGCGCCCCGCACTCGGCGGTGTGGCCGGCGGCTTGTCCGGCCCCGCCGTGCGGCCGGTGGCGCTGCGCTGCGTGTGGGAGGTGCACGTGGCCATGCCCGAGGTGCCGCTGGTCGGTTCCGGTGGCGTCCGCTGCGGGCTCGACGCGCTGGAGTTCATGCTGGCCGGCGCGAGCGCGGTGCAGGTCGGCACCTTCACGTTTCGCGATCCGTGCGCGCCGCTGCGGGTGCGTGACGAGCTGGCGACGGCACTTGCCGAGCGCGGCTTCTCCCGCGCCGGCGACGCCATCGGACACGCGCACCGAGCACCGCGACAAGGGGGTCGGCGGTGACAGCGTTCGGAGCCAGGCTGCGTGCCGCCACCGATGCTCGCGGCCCGTTGTGCGTGGGCGTCGACCCACACCCGGCCCTGCTCGCACAGTGGGGCCTGACCGATGACCCGGCCGGGCTCGAGCGGTTCGCGATGACCGTGGTCGAGACGCTGGCGGACACCGTGGCGGTGCTGAAGCCGCAGTCCGCGTTCTTCGAGCGGCACGGCTCGGCCGGTATCGCCGTACTCGAACGCGTGGTCGCCGCGGCGCGGTGGGCCGGCGCGCTCGTCGTCCTCGACGTCAAGCGCGGCGACATCGGGTCGACGATCCAGGCCTACGCCGATGCCTATCTCGGTCCGTCGGCGCCATTGTCCTGCGACGCGGTCACGGCGTCGCCGTACCTCGGCTTCGGGTCTCTCGACCCGATGATCGATACGGCCTTGGCGCACGACGCCGGTGTGTTCGTGCTGGCGCTCACTTCCAACGTGGAGGGGCCGGAGGTGCAGCACGCCCGGGTGGCCCGTGGGACGGCCGGTGCTGCCGGCACGGTCGCCGGTCGGGTGCTGGAGCAGGTCGCGGCGCGAAACGCCGGGCGGCAGCCGCAGGGCTCGGTCGGTGCCGTCGTCGGAGCCACGATCGGCACGACCGGGGAGTGCCTCGCGGTCAACGGGCCGTTGCTGGTGCCCGGTGTCGGCGCCCAGGGCGGCACCGCGGCCGATGTCCGTCGGATCTTCGCTGACTGCCGTGCGAACGTGCTCCCGAGCACGTCGCGCGCCGTTCTCAGCGCTGGGCCGACGCCCGGGGCACTGCGCGCGGCGGCGCGGCGCACGGGTGAGGAGTTCGCCACACTCCTGCGCTGAGGCCTCCGCTTCGGTTTGTCCTCGCTGGGTGCGATGCTAGGGCCCACGACGTTCGGGGGCCAGCACCCGACCGCGGTGACGGAATCGAGGACGACGAATGAAGCGTGCAGGTGCGCTTGCGAGCGCGATGATCATGGCCGGCCTCCTCGCCGGCTGCGGTGGCGACGGCGGCAGCAGCGAGGCCAGCGCCACCGAGAGCTACTGCGACTCACTCAAGGACACCAAGGAGCAGATCGACGCCCTGCAAGGCGGGGGCGCGGGCGGCGCTGCGGACTTGCAGAAGGCCGTCGACAGCATGCAGCAGCTGGCGACCGAGTCACCTGATGCCGTGCAGTCGGAGTGGGAGACGGTCGACACTGCCTTCACCGAGCTGGAGAAGGGTCTGCAGGAGGCCGGTCTGTCGCTGAACGACCTGCCCAAGCTGATGCAGAACCCGAACAACCTGCCCGAGGGTGTGGACCGGCAGAAGCTGATGGAGCTCGGTCCCAAGCTGCAGCAGGCGTTCGGCGGCCAGGAGCTGCAGCAGTCCATGGACGCGATCAGCAAGCACGCCAAGAAGGAGTGCGGCGTCGAGCTGGGCAGCTGAGGCAGCAACGGACCCGTCACTGGTCGAGCTGGCGGGTCGAGGTGTGCGGTTTGGACGGGCACCGTTTGCCTCAGCCACACCGACCTCGCTAGGTTCCGGTGCTAGAGCGTTTCCGCACCGCCTGTTCTCGTCCGTGCCGATCCAGAGGTGACCTTCTGTGGCCCTGCCGTCTCTCACTCCGGAACAGCGCCAGGCCGCGCTCGAGAAGGCTGCTGCGGCCCGTCGCGAGCGTGCGGAAGTCAAGAACCGGCTGAAGCACTCCGGCGCCTCGCTCTCCGAGGTGCTGCGGGAGGGCAGGGACAACGAGGTCATCGGGAAGATGAAGGTGCTCGACTTGCTGCAGTCGATGCCGGGGCTGGGCAAGGTGCGTGCCCAGCAGACCATGCAGCGGATCGGGATATCCGAGAGCCGCCGGGTGCGCGGGCTGGGGACCAACCAGCTCGCCGCGCTCGAGCGCGAGTTCGACCCGCGCTGAGGTGGCGCCTGCCGTGGTGGCGCCCTCGCGGCTGACCGTGCTCGCCGGGCCGACCGCTGTGGGCAAGGGCACGGTCGCCGCTGACGTCCGGGCGCGCTACCCCGAGGTCTGGATCTCGGTCTCGGCGACGACCCGGCGTCCCCGCCCCGGCGAGGTTCACGGCACGCACTACTGGTTCGTGTCCGAGGCCGACTTCGACCGGATGATCGCCGGCGGTGAGCTGCTGGAGTTCGCCGTGGTGCACGGAGCCGCGCGTTACGGCACGCCCCGGCACCCGGTCCAGCAGGCTCTGGCACAGGGACGTCCGGCGCTGCTGGAGATCGACCTGCAAGGTGCGCGACTGGTTCGGCAGAACATGCCGGAGGCGCTGCTCGTCTTCCTCAAACCCCCGAGCTGGGCCGAGTTGGAGCGCCGGCTGCTCGGCCGCGGCACCGAGACGGCCGAGGAGCGTGCGCGGCGGCTGGACACCGCGAGGCGTGAGCTGACGGCTGCAGCGGAGTTCGACTGCTGCGTGGTCAACACCGACGTTCACGCTGCGGCCGACGAGTTGGTAGCCTTGATGCGATCCCACTCTCACTCCCCGGAGGCCTGAACGCGTGTCTGGCACCCCGTCCGCTGCCCAGTCGACCGCACTGGGCATCACCAACCCGCCCATCGACGACCTGCTCGAGAAGACCGACTCCAAGTACAAGCTGGTCCTCTACAGCTCCAAGCGAGCTCGGCAGATCAACGCCTACTACTCCCAGCTGGGTGAGGGCCTGCTCGAGTACGTCGGTCCGCTGGTGGAGACCCACGTGCAGGAGAAGCCGTTGTCCATCGCGCTGCGCGAGATCAACGGCGACCTGCTGACCTGCGAGGACATCGAGTCGCAAGCCGACTCAGCGCCGCAGGACTGACTCACGTGTCGGCCGTCGTGCTCGGTGTCGGAGGAGGCATCGCCGCCTACAAGGTGTGTGACCTTCTCCGCCGGTTCACCGAGTCCGGCCACGAGGTCCGGGTCATCCCCACCGCGAGCGCCCTGGAGTTCGTCGGCGCGGCCACCTGGTCGGCCCTGTCCGGCCAGCCGGTGTCAACGCGGGTGTGGGACGACGTGCACGAGGTGCCGCACGTGCGTCTCGGCCAGCGGGCTGACCTGGTCGTGGTCGCGCCCGCCACGGCCGACCTGCTCGCCAAGGCCGCGCACGGTATGGCCGACGACCTGCTCACCAACACCCTGCTCACCGCTCGTTGCCCGGTCGTGTTCGCACCGGCGATGCACACCGAGATGTGGGAGCACCCCGCCACCCACGCCGAGCACCACGCGCCGGCGGAGGGATGGGGCGTGCTGGTTCAC
>DASSKO010000140.1:0-18423 GCA_035690425.1 Nocardioidaceae bacterium | reverse complement strand
CGGTTGCGCAGTGTCGGTGAACCCTGGACCAGGTGGGTGGGTGACCCCGCCGACGGCGTGCATCACCGACCAGGCGTCGCCAGGTCAGCATCGCCTCAGTCGATGGTCACCGGCGTGACCTGGCGGTGGTCGCCGGTGCCGAAGGACACCAGCCCGAACCAGCGCTGGCTGGACTCCAGCCGCGACCAGCTGGCGCGGACGGAGAACCGCTCGCCCCCGCGCAGTTGCACCGTCGACGGCACCTGCAGCGTGCCGGTATCGCGGGAGGGTGCGACCCATCCGGTGACCTGCGCACTGCCCGGCGTGTGGTCGGCGGTGCGTTGCAGGTGCACATACACCTCGTAGTTGCCCGGCGGCGGGTCGACGAGGGTGACCGCCTCGGCGGACCGGTCACCGGCCGCGCTCTCGACCAGCCGCCCGTTGCGGTAGACGTAGAGGTCGAAGTCGTCGAGGTTGTCGCGCGCCGCGACGTCGAACCGCACGGCCGCGGTCGTGTCGCCGACCTGGTAGACGGCGCGGTGTGCCGCGGTGCCGGCCATCGGGTTCGCGGGGTCGAAGTCGCCGGGGGTCAGGCCGATGGTTTCGGGCACGGCGCCGACCAGGCCGCTGACGTCGATCGGGACTCGGCCGGTCATGCCACCGACGCCCGCCAGCCGCAGCGAGCCGCTGCTGCCGACGCCGCGGCGGCCGGCCGGAGCGTCCAGCCGCCGTGCCCGCACCGCCAGCGGGATGCGCACGGCATGGCCGTGTGTGCCGTTCCAGCTGAGGTCGCCGCTGACGAAACGGCCGAAGCGCGCAGAGCGCTCGGCCACGAACCGCACCCGGAAGGACTGGGACTGCCCTGGGCGCAGCCGGAACGTGGCGGGTACGACGGACACGTCGACCCCCGGCACACCGGCCACGGTGGCGTTGAAGGTCTCGGTCTGGCCGGACACGTTGGTCACGGTGCGGCGGACGACGGTCCTTCCGACCAGGTCACTGACGGCGATCGAGGGGTTGTTGATCGCCTGCGGAGATCGCGCATCGAGTCCCGCGCCGCCCTGCGGCGGACTCGCGTCGTACACCAGGCCGGGGTCGAGGAACTGGCTCGGGTCGACGTGTCCGGCGCCCTGTCCGAGGGCACCGGCACCGCCGACGAGGTCGTACGCGGTGGTCATCATGGCGGACTTGACCGCGGCGGGGGACCAGCGCGGGTGCTCGCCCCGGATCAGGGCGGCGAGGCCGGAGACATGGGCGGCCGCGGTCGACGTACCCGACAGCACGTCCCAGCTGCGACTCGAGCCGGCGGTCGGGGCGACCGCGGCCAGCACGCTGACTCCCGGAGCAGTGAGGTCCGGCTTGAGCACGTCGGCGTCGTCGGCGGGCCCGCGACCCGAGAAGCCGGCCAGCCGCGGCACCTGCACCTCCCGCTCGGCGATCGGGTCGATCGCCAGGCGCGCGCGATCGCCGGCCGAGCTGAGGTAGCGGCGCAGTCGCGCGCCTGCGGCCCGGTGCAGATGCACGGTGGGCACTGCGTGGAAGTCAGCCTCGACGCTGCCCGGCTCGGTGTTGAGAAGGATCATGCCGACACCGCCGGCACGCTGGACGGTGCGGCTCTTCTCGACCCGAGCGATCTCCCCCCGCAGGCAGACGACGATCGCGTCCGCCACGGCCTTGGCGTCGAGTGTGCCCGGTGCGCACAGCGCCGCTTGGGAGCGCTTCGCGTCAGCGGCGGCGGCGTCCGCGCCGAGCACGGCCGGCGCCTCGGGCACGGGTTGCTTGCTGATGTCGGCACCGACGAGGCGGGTGCCGTTGCCGAGCACCGCAGCGCCCTGGAAGAGCTGGTACGTCGACGCGGCAGCCGTTGTGACCCAGGGGCTCGACGGGCTGACACCTCGGTGACCGTCGTTGCCGGCCGAGGTCACGATCATGACGCCGGCAGCGGTCGCGTTGCGGAAGGCCAACTGCATCGCGGTGCCACCGGTCGCCTGCCCGGAGAGCGGATAGGCCACGATGTCGACCCCGTCTGCCACGGCCTGGTCCATGGCCCGCAACACGTCGGCACTCGCGCAGCCGTCGTCGGCCGGGTCCGGCGCCGCCCAGCACGCCTTGTACGCCGCGATCGCCGCACCCGGAGCCATGCCCGAGGTCTTGCCGATCGACTCGCCGTCGATCGTCATCTGCACCGACGCGTTGCCGGCCGCGGTCGCGGCGACGTGCGAGCCGTGGCCCTGGATGTCGCGCGGCGAGAGGTACTCGGCGCTGGCGACGTTGTCCTCGCCGAATCCGTCGACGAACCAGCGCGCGGCCACGACCTTCTGGTTGCAGTCGTCGGCGCTCCAGCGCTCGCCAGCCTGGCAGCTGCCGTTGAATCCGCGTAGTCCGGGTGGGCTGCCGTCCTCGGGCAGCGACGGCGCGGCGAAAGACGGGTTGTCCGGCCACAGGCCGCTATCGATCACGCCGATGACGACTCCTCGTCCGGCCGCCTCGGCGCCGCCGGCCTGCGCCCATGCGCCATCGTGCCCGGGCAGGCCGAGGAATGACGCCGAGTCCGTGCTGTCCAGGTGCGAGTGGGTGTTGCGTTCCACCGCGCGGACCCCCGCGGTCGTGCGCAGCTCCTGGACCTGTGAACGGTCGAGCTCTACTGCGACACCGGAGACCACGGTGGTGTAGCGGTAGACCGGGTCCGGGTCACCGACGCGCGCGAGTATCCGGTCCTGCCGGCGCTCCAGCAGCGCGCCGTACCGGTCGACGGCGTCTCGGCCGCTGTCGAAGCGTTCGCCGTCCCGCGGGGCCGTGGCGTCGTACCCGCGGACTCCGCCGGAGTAGACGGCCGTGGGCACCGCGTCGAACGTCACCAGGTAGAGGCCGGGGGCGGACCCGATCGCCGGCGGCACCGCGGCGGCTTCGGAGGACATCCCGAGGGCGACGGCGCACGCGGCCAGGCATGCCGTGAGGGCGCGAGCCCGGCGGCGATGGCGGCGCTGCGGTGCCATGGCGGGACGGCCCCCTTCATGCTCGGGTGCGGCGGGTGCGGCGGGTGCGGCGGGACAGTAACAGGCGGGACAGGGACAACGGTGCGACGTGCAGCCTCCCACAGTCAACGTCGGCTGCGAAGACAAATACCCTGGTGTGGTGACCACTCTGCCCGCGACGCCTCTGGTCGTCGGATTCGACCTCGACATGACGCTGATCGACTCGCGTCCGGGGGTGCGTGCGGTGTGGGAGGAGCTGGCCCGGCTCACGGGTACGCCGATCGACGCCGGGCAGGCCGCCTCCCGGCTCGGCCCGCCGCTGACGCTCGAGCTCGGGCGCTGGTTTCCCTCCGACCAGATCGAGCCGATGGCGCAGCTGTACCGGTCGCTCTACCCGGGCCTGGCGATCGAGCCGACCCCCGCCATGCCTGGCGCCGCCGATGCGCTGGCTGCCGTCCGCCGGCACGGCGGGCGCTCACTGGTCGTGACCGCCAAGCACGAGGGCAACGCCGAGCTCCATGTGCAGCACCTCGATCTCCCGGTCGACACCGTCGTCGGCGGGCTCTGGGGCGAGGGCAAGGCAGCGGCGCTGGGTGAGCACGCGGCGTCGGTGTACGTCGGTGACCACGTGCTCGACGTCGCCGGCGCCCGTGCCGCGGGAGCACTCAGCGTCGCCGTGGCGAGCGGCCCGTGCTCGGCGGAGGAGCTCGCCGGCGCCGGCGCCGACGTGATCCTCGACGACCTCACCCAGTTCGTCCCGTGGCTCGACGGCCGGATGCTTGATCGGCGGCTCGCGGCGCTGGAGACGCGGCTGCGGGCGTTGGGCTCCGTGCTGGTGGCCTTCAGCGGCGGCGCCGACTCGGCCCTGCTGCTGGCAGCAGCCGTGCGCGCGCTGGATCCCAGCCGGGTGGCGGCCGCGACCGCGGTGTCCGGCTCGCTGCCCGACACGGAGCTGGCGGCGGCTCGCCGGTTCGCGGCTGAGCTGGGGGTGCGTTGGCTCTCGCCACACACGCACGAAATGGAGCGTGAGGGCTACCGGGCCAACGCCGGCGACCGGTGCTATTTCTGCAAGGCTGAGCTGCTCGAGGTGCTGGGGCCGATGGCGACCGCGCACGGTCTCGCCTGCGTGGCGACCGGCACCAACGCCGACGACATCGTCGCCGGCTTCCGGCCGGGCATCCGGGCGGCCGCGGAGCGCGGGGCGGTGACGCCGTTGCTGGATGCCGGTCTGACCAAGGACCAGGTGCGTGCCGCTTCCGCCCGGTGGGGCTTGCCGACCTGGGACAAGCCCGCGGCGGCGTGCCTGTCCTCACGGATCGCCTACGGCGTCGAGGTCACCCCGCACCGGCTGGCGCGGGTGGAGCGGGCGGAGGTCGGGCTGCGTGCGGTGCTGGCGACGGCGGGACGCACGGTGCGCGATCTGCGGGTGCGCGACCTCGGGGACGGCGCCCGGGTCGAGGTCGACCGCGACCTGGTGAGCTGGGTACGTGACTCGGCCGAGGCGAGCGCCGTACTCGCCGACGCGGGCTTCAGCGCAGCCGAGGTGGACCCGCGGGGGTTTCGGTCCGGGTCGATGAACGAGCTGCTCACCGACCGCGAACGCTATCGCTGACCCCCTCGCCTCAGTCACCTTGCCTCAGTCACCTTGCCTCAGTCCCCTCCCGCCCCCGCCTCGCGCCGAGATCGCACCTTTGCTGCGCCCCTCGCCTCCAAGCGGCAACTTTGCCCCGTAAACTGGTGATGAGCCCCCGCATGAACTGCGGGGGCTTTTCGAACACGCCGGTCAACACAGGTCAACACAGACGCTTTGGTGGGGTAAACGTGCCGACAGGCAAGGTCAAGTGGTACGACGCCGAGAAGGGCTTCGGCTTTATCACGCGCGACGACGGCGACGACGTCTACGTCCGGTCGGCGGCGCTTCCTGCCGGCGTCGCCACGCTCAAGGCCGGCACCCGGCTCGAGTTCGGTGTCGTACAGGGCCGCAAGGGCGACCAGGCTCTACAGGTGCGGCTACTCGACCCGACTCCGTCGGTTTCGCGGGCGATGCGCAAGCAGCCCGAGCAGATGGTCGACATCGTCGAGGACTTGATCCGTCTGCTCGACGGCATCGAGCAGACCTACCGTCGCGGTCGCCACCCCGAGCCGAGGACGGCCAAGCCGACGGCGAAGCTCCTGCGCGCGTTGGCCGACGAGCTCGATCTCTGACGCCGGCCTCTCGCCGCGAGATGGCAACTTCGCCCCGGTCTCCCGCCTGAGTGACATCCCTGCGCTGTGGATAACTCCTGCAGCGAATCGCCCGGATCGCGCACCATCGGGCGATGGACATCTTCACACGCACGCAGTGGCGCTCCCGAGGGCTGTCGACTCGCGCGCTCGAGCATGCACTGCGGACGGGTGAGATCCGGCGCGTGATCCAAGGCGCGTACGCCGGTTCCGACGTACCCGACACCACGGAGACGCGGTGCCGGGCGATCGCGCTGGTACGTCCGAGACGGACGGTGATCGGGCGGCAGACGTCCGCGTGGATGTCCGGGATCGACGTGTTCGAGCCCGGCCACAGCGTGCTCGATCAGCCCATCTGGCTGCTGGTTGGCACGGCCGAGGCTGTGCCGCGCATCGTCGGGTGCTGCGGACGCCAGGCCGTGCTCCCTGACGAGGATCTGGTGGAGGAGTTCGGCGTGGTGCGCACCAGCGACCTCCGTACCGCGTTGGACCTCGGGCGGTTCGCGCCACGTCAGCAGGCAGTCGCCTCTTTGGACGCCTTCCTGCACGCCGAGCTCGTCACCCACGGCGAGCTGTGGCAGCGCACTCAGCTGCTGCGCGACGTCCGTGGCTGTCGGCTTCTGCGCCGCAACCTCGAGGTTGCCGACGGCGGCGCCGAGTCCTATGCCGAGAGCGCGCAGCGGCTCTTGTTCATCGATGCGGGGCTGCCGAGGCCGAAGACCCAGATTCCGGTCTTCGGGCTGGCTGGCGACCTGATCGGCTACCTCGATATGGGATGGAAGCGCTATTTGCAGGGGTCCGAGTACGACGGTGAGGAGGGACACGGCACCGACGACCAACGGGAACACGACAAGAAGCGGCGTAGCCGGGTCCATCGCGAGACCCCGTGGGCGGTCGACGTCGCCCGCCGGGAACAGCTGTGGGGCCAGCCCGCCGGCCTGGTCGCGAAGACCGCCGAGCTGCTCCTCCCTCGTGGCTGGCAGCCGGAAACGTCGGGCATCCTGGACCAGATCAGCCGCGCCGCCGCCCACGAGTCCTTGACCGGTCAGCGCTGGAAGTGGATGCCGCTGGAGCGGCTGATGCGGGCATGACAGCGGGGCAAAGGTGCGATCTCGCGGGGAAGGGGGAAGGGGAAGGCGGTCAGGTCGGCTGGCGGTGGGCGCGGCGGGTGAGGCTGGCCCTGCCGCGCAGGACGAACACCAGCCAGAGCACCAGCAGCCCGGCGATGATCCCCAGCCCCAGCCGCGGCTGCAGCGGCATCGCGATGCCGAGGCCGCCACCGAGCACCCACGACAGCTGCAGCAGGGTCTCGGAGCGGGCGAAGACGCTGGTGCGGACGTTCTCCGGCACCGCGTCCTGGATCGTCGCGTCGAGCGACAGCTTGCCGAGCTGCTGGCAGAGCCCGGCCGTCAGGGCGAGCGCGACCGCGAGCACCAGCCCGTAGAAGACTGCGGCAGCCACCGCCACCATCGCGTCCAGCGCCAGCACGGCGACGACGATCACCCCTGGCGGATAGGCGCGCAGCCAGTTGCCGAGCACGGTGCCCAGCGTGCTGCCTAGGCCGGCCGCGCCGACCACGAGACCGAGCAGCAGGGCGGTGTCGTCCTCCCAGCCGGCGAAGGGCTGGTCGCGCAGCAGGAAGGCCATAAACATGATGAGGAAGCCGGACAGCCCACGCAGCCCGGCATTGGACCGCAGCGCGGCCACGACCAGCGGGTTGATGCCCAGGCGACGGTCGTCGCGCCGGCCGCCGGCCATCGCGCCGAGGGACACGCTGTCCTCGCCGGTGGCGGAGTCGACCCGCGACGGCAGCAGGACGGCCAAGATCGTGCCGCCGACGAACACCACGAAGGCGTAGCGCAGTGTCCACTCCGGTCCGATGAGCGAGAGCCCACCGGCGAGCGGGGCAGACACGGTGGCCCCGGCCACGCCCGCAAGAGAGACCCTCGAGTTCGTCTTGACCAGGGTGAGGTCGCGTGGGACCAGTCGTGGCACGGCCGACGCGCGTGTCACGCCGTACGCCTTGGACGCGACGAGTACGCCGAGTGCGGCCGGGAACTGCACCACCGAGTCGGTGACCACCGCGGTCGCCAGCACCCAGCACAGGAAGGCTCGTAACGCCATCGTCGCCCCGATGGCCCAGCGGCGGCCCCGGCGAAACCGGTCGAGGAACGGGCCGATGAGCGGTGCCACGATCGCGAACGGCAGCATCGTCAGCAGCAGGAACAGAGCCACCTGCCCACGCGCCTCCCCGGTGGGCACCTGGAAGAACAGCGTGCCGGCCAAGGCGATCGCCACCGCCGCGTCCCCAGCGGCGTTGAAGGCGTGCAGCTCCACCAGCCGGGACAGCCCGGACTCGCCGGCACCCTCGGCGTGGCTGGCACGGCGGGCCAGCACGAACGCCGATCGCGCACCCCGGCCGGTGAGGCGACCGGCCACCCTGGCCGCCGTACCCGAGCCCCGCGCTGCACCGCCGGCCCCACGTCGCACGGCGCGGCCGGCGCCGGTGAGCCGGGCCCGTGTCCGAGAGCGCCCCTGCTCGGAGCCACCGGCGGCAGCGTCGCCGGCGCGGCCGCCAGCTCCGTCGGGTGGAGGGTCAGTCGGGTGCACCCGACCATCCTGCCGAACGCTGGTGCACAATTGGCGACATGACCCCCACCGCGCGTTCGAGCAAGCCCGACGCTGTGCTCTCCGCAGCCGTCGACACCGCCCGTCGGGCGCTGCTGGAGGCGGTCGATGCGGCTGATGTCGGCGAACACACCGGCTTCGACCCGGAAGGTGACCGGGTCGGCACCCACCACTTCGTCGCGAGCCGGGAGGGTTACCGCGGGTGGCGCTGGTCGGTGACCGTGACGCGTGGCCCACGCCAGCGACACGCGACCGTGGACGAGATCGTGCTGCTGCCGGGCTCCGACTCGCTGGTCGCGCCCGCGTGGGTCCCGTGGAAGGAGCGTATCGAGCCCGGCGACCTCGGGCCGGGTGACCTGCTGCCCTCGGACGAGAACGACGTGCGCCTGGTGCCTGGTTACCTCGCCGGCGACGAGATCATCGACCAGGACTCGGTCCGCGAGGTCACCGACGAGGTCGGTCTGGGCCGCGAGCGGGTGCTGTCGCTGGAGGGTCGAGACGCGGCGGCCGAGCGCTGGTACGACGGGGACCGCGGCCCGGACACGCCGATCGCGCAGGCGGCGCCGGCGCCGTGCCGCAGCTGTGGCTTCCTCGTCCGGATGGCCGGCCCGCTCGGGCTGATGTTCGGTGTCTGCGCCAACGGCAACTCTCCCGACGACGCCCGGGTCGTGTCGTTCGACCACGGCTGCGGCGCGCACTCACAGACGCAGCTGGCCCAGCAGTCTCAGCCCCAGCCGCTGCCCCCACCGGTCCTCGACACCTTCGGGTACGACGACATCGGCGACATCGAGACCTTCTGACCTAAAGGCCCGGCCGGAGCCGACAAGCGGTCGCCGGCAGCGGCTATAGGCCGGCTGCACCCAGCGGGCTGGTCTCGGTCGGGCGTGGCTGCTGCTGCAGGTGGTTGCGCCGGCGGCGGCAGTACTCCAGCCCGAGCAGGCCGAACCCGAAGCCGGCGACACAGGTCCACAGCCACCAGGTGCGGCCCGACGACTCCAGCGCGCCGTAGAAGGGCAGCAGCGCCAGGAACGCGACGATCCACAGGCCGGTGCCGACCGCGACGGTGCGCACTCCGTCGACGTCGAGCGGCTCGACGTCGGCCTCGATGAGCCGCAGCTTGTCGTCGTCCTCCACGGTGACCACTCTACGCGGCCACGGTCGGCCCGTGGGATGCTGCCGACGTGACCACCACGACAGCAACGAGCGGCGGACTGGACCGGTTCTTCCGCATCACCGAGCGTGGCTCCACTGTCGGTCGTGAGGTGCGCGGCGGTGTCGTGACCTTCTTCACGATGGCCTACATCGTCGTGCTCAACCCGCTGATCATCGGCTTCGTGCGCGACAGCGAGGGCAACGTGCTCGGTGGCGGCGAGCCCAACCTCGCGGCGATCGCGGCGGGTACGGCGCTCGTCGCCGGCGTGCTGACGATCGCGATGGGGCTGGTCGCGAACTACCCGCTGGCGTTGGCGGCCGGGCTCGGGCTCAACGCCTTCGTGGCGTACTCCATCGCCGCCGCACCGGGCATGACCTGGCCGGACGCGATGGGGCTGGTGGTGATCGAAGGACTGATCATCCTGGTCCTGGTGCTGACCGGCTTCCGCACCGCGGTCTTCCACGCCGTACCCACCCAGCTCAAGGTCGCCATCGGCGTCGGCATCGGGCTGTTCATCGCGCTGATCGGCTTCTTCGACGCCGGCTTCATCACCCGGCCGGCCAGCGCCTCCGCGCCTCCCGTCGAGCTGGGCGTCGGCGGTGTACTGGTCGGCTGGCCGGTCCTGATCTTCATCATCGGACTGCTGGTGATGATCACGCTGTTCGTGCGGCGGGTGAAGGGCGCGATCCTCCTCGGCATCCTCTTCACCACGGTGCTGGCGATCATCGTGCAGGCGATCGTCGACGTGGAGCAGCAGCTCTACAACCCCGAGACCAACAGCATCGAAAACGCCGCCGGCTGGGGCCTCAACGCGCCGGTCTTTCCCGAGTCCTGGGTCGGGCTGCCCGACCTGTCGTTGCTCGGTGACTTCAACCTGCTCGGCTCCTTCGAGGCGATCGGGTTCGTCGGCGTGCTGCTGCTTGTCTTCACGCTGATGCTGGCCGACTTCTTCGACACGATGGGCACGATGACCGCGATCGGCGCCGAGGCCGGCTTGCTCGACGAGTCGGGCAACCCGCCGCACCCGACCCGGATCCTGGTCGTCGACTCGGTAGCCGCTGCCTCCGGCGGTGCCGCGTCGGTATCGAGCAACACGGCCTACATCGAGTCGGCCTCCGGCGTGGGGGAGGGTGCCCGCACCGGTCTTGCCAGTGTCGTGACCGGCCTGTTGTTCCTGCTGGCGATGTTCTTCGCCCCGCTGGTGGAGGTCGTGCCCTATGAGGCGGCGACGCCGGCACTGGTCATCGTCGGCTTCTTGATGATGACCCAGGTCCGCGGTATCGACTGGGACGACTACGAGATCGCGATCCCGGCGTTCCTCACGATCGTGCTGATGCCGTTCACCTACTCGATCACGGTGGGCATCGGTGCCGGCTTCATCACCTACGTGCTGATCAAGGTGGTGCGGGGCAAGCTCGCTACCGTGCACCCGCTGATGTGGCTGGTCGCAGCGCTGTTCGTGGTCTACTTCGCGATCGACCCGATACGCGAGCTGTTCGGCGTCGGCTGATCCGCCACGTCCGCTCCCCGCATTCGCTGGGTACCTTGCCAAGTTGGGACATCCCCACTGATATCTCGCACGGGAACTCCCGATATGGCGGGGTACCCAGCCAAATTCACGCGGGTGTGCTGCGGCACGGGCACAGCCAATTCACGCGGGTACGTCGGTCCAGCGCACAGTTCCCGCCGCAGCGCCCGGACTTTTATTAGCATGGCTAATGACCTATGCTAACCAAGTGACGGAGAAGGTGCTGTCCTCGGACGTGCGCAGCGACGCGGCCCTGGCCCGCAGCGTGCGCAACTCGGTCCTCCGGCTGGCCCGCCGGATGCGCTTCGAGCGCGCCAGCACAGACCTGAGCCTGACCCAGTTGGGGGCACTCGGCACCCTCTCCAGGCGCGGGCCGTCGACCGTGGGTGAGCTCGCGGCTGCAGAGAAGGTCCAGCCACCCTCGATGACGCGCACGGTCAACTGCCTGGCCGACCGCGGTCTGGTCCGTCGCCAGCCGCACGAGACCGACCGCCGGCAGGTCGTCGTACACCTGTCCGAGGAAGCCGAGAAGGTCCTCGCCGAGGACCGCAAACGCAAGGACATCTGGCTGGCTCAGCGGCTGAAGGAGCTCAGCCCCGACGAGCGCCACCTGCTGCGGCAGGTGGCCCCCCTACTGGAGAGATTGGCGCACGCTTGAGGACGACGTTCCGCGCTCTGGCGATCCGCAACTACCGGATGTTCGCGACCGGTGGACTGGTCTCCAACGTCGGAACGTGGATGCAGCGGGTCGCGCAGGACTGGCTGATTCTGGTTATCACCGGTGGCAATGCGGTGGCGCTGGGTATCACCACCGGTCTGCAGTTCCTGCCGATGCTGCTGATCACCCCCTATGCCGGCGTGATCGCCGACCGGTTCGCCAAGCGCAAGGTGCTGCTGGTGACGCAGACCGCGATGGGGGTCACCGCCGTGCTGCTGGGCCTGCTGGCGGTCACCGGTCTGGTCCAGGTGTGGCACGTCTATGTGCTGGCGTTCGTGTTCGGTGCGGGTACGGCGTTCGACGCGCCGGTACGCAATGCCTTCGTGCACGACATGGTCGGCCGTGACAACGTCGCCAACGCCGTCGGCCTCAACTCCGCGTCGTTCAACCTGGCCCGCGTGCTCGGACCCGCCGCTGCGGGCCTGCTGATCGGCGCACTGGGCGGTGAGGCGTACGCCACCGGGTGGGTGATCCTGCTCAACGGCCTCTCCTACGCCGCCGTGGTGTGGATGCTGCTGCGGATGCGCGTCGACGAGCTCGCCCGAGCCGAGGCCGTGGCCCGCACCAAGGGGATGATTCGCGAGGGGTTCCGCTACTGCCGAGCGCGTCCCGAGATCATGCTGGTGCTCACCGTGGTCTTCGTGGCCGGCACCTTCGGCTTCAACTTCCAGATGACGATGGCCATCATGGCCACCGAGGTCTACGACAGAGGCGCCACCGAGTACGGCCTACTCGGGTCGATCATGGCCGTCGGCTCCTTGGTGGGCGCCCTCATCGCCGCCCGGCGCACGGTCGTCCGGCAACGACTGGTGGTCGGGGCGGCTATCGCCTTCGGGATCACCGAGGCGATCACCGGGCTGATGCCGACCTATGTGACGTTCGCGGTGATGCTGCCGTTGTGCGGAGTGACCGCGCTGACGACGATGACCGCGGCCAACGCCTTCGTGCAGATGTCGGTCGACCCCTACATCCGCGGCCGGGTGATGGCGCTCTACATGGCGGTGTTCATGGGGGGCAAGCCGGTCGGTGCGCCGCTGCTCGGCTGGGTCGCCGAGGTCTTCGGCGGGCGGTGGCCCCTCATCGGCGGCGGCGCGATCACCCTGGTGGGCACGCTGCTGGCGACGCTGCTGTTCGCCCGGCGCAAGGGGCTGGTCCTGCGGGCGACGATGCGGCCACGGCCGAAGGTCGAGATGCTCGCACGGGAGGAGCACCTCGCTCGGCGAGCCCCGGCGTGAGGCATTGCTGCGATCTCGGCGCGAAGGGACGGACCACCCCACCCCTCGCCGCGAGATCGCAATTCTGCCCCGCTCCCGTGCCGCCGGAGTGAGAGCCTGACTGGATGGCACGTCTGTTCGTCGCCGTCGAGATCCCGGCACCTGTGCGTGCGGCCCTGGTCGATCGGCTCCAGCCGTGGCAGGCGGACCTGAGCGGCTGGCGGTGGACCGACCCGGCACGGTGGCATCTGACGCTGGCCTTCCTCGGTGACGTGGAGGAGCGCAGCGCCGCCGGGCTGCCGCAGCGGTTGCGCCGAGCGAGCCGGCGACACGACGGGTTCGACGTCGGGCTGAACGGCCTTGGTGCGTTCAGCCGACCGGCGCGGGCGCAGGTGCTCATGGTCGGCGTCGTCGAGGGACGTCAGCCTCTGGGCCGGCTGGCTGCCTCGGTGTCGGCGGCGGCACGCCGCTGCAAGATCGACGTCGACGATCGCCCGTACCGACCGCACGTCACGCTTGCCCGGCGCCGTGTCCCGACCGACCTGCGCGGCCGGCTCGACTCCGGTGCTTCGCTGGGTACGCCGACCTGGTCGGTCGGCTCTTTCGTGCTGGTGGAGTCACACCTCGGGGCTCAGGTGCGGCACGACGTGGTCGAGCGGTTCGCCCTCGGTACCGAGCGGTAGCCTGACTCGGTGCCGCCTCGCATCCGCCGACTGATCATTCCCGGGGTGCTCGCTGCCCTGCTGGTCGTCGTGGTGCTGGCCGCCCTGCTCGACTGAATGCTCGCCTGACGCGGAGCTCGCCCCGCGTGACAGGCTTGGCGCCATGGCACAACCACTCGACGATGCGCTCGCGCGCGTCCGCGATGCCGTGCTCGACGACGAGCGGTTGATCCGCGCAGTCGGTTCGGGTCGGCGGCGGGGAGCGCAGCCGGCATGGCGACGGGTGCAGCTGCGCTACGTCGATCTGAAGACCGGCCCGCACCTGCAGCTCACGTCGTACGACGAGCGGCAGGCCCACACCCGCAACGTACGCGCCGGTGCGCCGGCGGCCGAGGCGCTCGAGGCGCTGCTGCGGGAGCCGTTCGGCAACTGGCATGTCGAGACCGTCGACGAGACGATCCAGCTGCGGGTCACCAAGAAGGGTGACGCGCTGGTGCACGCCAAGGCCCGGCAGGCCCGGCCCGAGCAACCGAGCCGGCAGCACGACCGCCACAAGCAGCGGTTGCTCGAGCCGGGGGACCCGGTCCTGCACCTGATCGGGATCACCGACCACACCGGCACGGTCAAACCGTCGAGGCAGGCGAAGTACCGCCAGGTCGAGGAGTTCCTGCGGGCCCTCGACGCGGCCCTGGAGGCCGGATGGGCGGCCGGTGCGCTGGTGCACCCCGACGACGACCGGCCGCTGCGGGTCATCGACCTGGGCTGCGGCAACGCCTACCTCACCTTCGCCGCGTTCGCCTATCTGCAAGGCGTCCGCGAGCTGCCGGTGCGGATGGTCGGCGTCGACGTCAAGGCACAGTCCCGCCAGCACAACACCGACCTCGCCGAGCAGCTCGGATGGGGGGAGCAGCTGGTGTTCGCCGAGGGCGGTATCGCCGCAACCGAGGTGCGCGAGCGCCCCGACGTGGTGCTGGCACTGCACGCGTGCGACACGGCGACCGACGAGGCGCTGGCCCGTGCGCTCGGTTGGGCCGCCCCGGTGGTGCTGGCCGCGCCGTGCTGCCACCACGACCTGCACGTGCAGCTGCAGGCTGGGCAACCCCCACCGCCGTACGGCCTGCTGATGCAGCACGGCATCCTGCGAGAGCGGATGGCCGACATGCTCACCGACACGCTGCGCGCGGCGATCCTGCGCCAGCACGGCTACCGGGTCGAGGTGGTGCAGTTCGTCGACAGCCGGCACACCCCACGCAACGTCCTGCTGCGTGCGGTACGCACCGGTGCCGAGCCCTCGCCGGAAGTACGCCGCGAGTACGACGATCTGGTGGCGGGCTGGGGAGTCGAGCCGGCGCTCGCGCGGATGCTCAGCTCGTGACCCGCCGCCGGATCCGCCGCCGGTGGATCGCTGTGGTGCTGGCCTGCGCCGCGACGCTCGTCAGCGCACCGGCCGCGGCGAGCGACGCGCCCGCGTTCCGGCTGCAAGACGGCGAGATCGCCGAGTCCAGCGCGCTGGTGCTCAGCCGCAGCGACCCGCGGCTGGCCTTCACCGTCGACGACTCCGGCGACAGCGCCCGAGTGTTCACCGTCGACACTCGCTCGGGCGAGACGGTGGGCGTCACGACCCTCGCCGGTGTGCACAACGTCGACTTCGAGGCGCTCGCCTTCGCTCCCGGCGGCCGACTGCTGATCGGTGATATCGGGGACAACGACGCCGAGCGGGCGTCTGTGCAGGTGCACGTGATCGACGAGCCCGGTCGCGGGGACACGACCACGCAGCCGCGCACCCTGGTGCTGACCTACGCCGGCGGACCCCGCGACGCCGAGGCCCTGCTGGTCGATCGGGGGCGGATCTTCGTCGTGAGCAAGCGGCTGTTCGGCGGTCGAGTCTATCGGGGGCCGAAGCTCAACGAGCTCGCGGCGACCGGCATCGGCCAGCCGGCAGTTCTGCGCCCGGTCGCGACGGCGCCCGGAATGGTCACCGACGCCACCGTTCTCGGCGACGGCCGGGTGGTGCTGCGCAGCTATGGTGCTGCGTTCGTGATGACCAGCGGCTGGGACATCGCGCAGACGGTCCTGTTGCCGCCGGCGGAGCTGGGGGAGAGCATCGCCGCGCCGCCGGAGGGCAGCTGGTTCTACGCCGGCTCGGAGGGCGAGGGTGCACCGGTCTATCGGATCGACGTACGCGCCTCGGCGCGATCCCTGGAGGAGCAGGCGCACGGGCAGCCGGAGCCTCCGGCGGCAGCATCCGAGCCGGCGGGTGACCGCGACGTCGTCGGCGGCCTGGAGCTGTGGGCGGGTGCAGGAGTGCTGCTGGTCGGCCTCGTCGTAGGGCTGCTCGGCAGAGTCGGGCGCCGACCGTGGCGGCGACGCGACTGAGAGGACCTCGTGCCGAGATCGCGACTGTGCCTCAGGCCAGCCGCTCGACGACGTGGTCGATGCAGCCGGTGAGCGACTCGACGTCGGCCGGCTCGATGGCCGGGAACATCGCCACCCGCAGCTGGTTGCGACCGAGCTTGCGGTAGGGCTCGACGTCGACGACACCGTTGGCGCGCAGCGCCTTGGCCACGGCCGCCGCGTCGACACTGTCGTCGAAGTCGACCGTGCCTACCACGAGCGAGCGCGCGTCCGGGTCGCTCACGAACGGTGTCGTGTACGGCGTCTTCTCGGCCCAGTTGTAGAGCCGCGACGAGCTGCCGGTTGTGCGTTCCACCGCCCACCGCAGCCCACCCTGCGCGTTGACCCAGTCGGCCTGCTCGGCCAGCAGGAACAGCGTCGCGATCGCCGGAGTGTTGTAGGTCTGGTCCTTGCGCGAGTTGTCGACCGCGGTCGCCAGGTCGAGGAACGCCGGCACCCAGCGATCGGTCGCGGCGAGCTCGTCGACGCGGGCCAGCGCGCGCGGGGACATCAGCGCGATCCACAGGCCGCCGTCGGACCCGAAGCACTTCTGCGGCGCGAAGTAGTAGACGTCGGCCTGCCTGACGTCGACGGGCAGGCCGCCCGCACCAGAGGTGGCGTCGACGAGCACGAGCGCGTCCTCGGCGGCGCCGTCGGGGCGGAACACCGGCGCCATCACGCCGGTGGAGGTCTCGTTGTGCGCCCATGCGTAGGCGTCCACGCCCGCCTCGGCCACCGCGTCCGGCCGAGAGCCGGGGTCGGCGGTGCGCACCGACGGGTCGGCAAGGAACGGCGCCTGCTGGGCAGCCTTGGCGAACTTCGCGGAGAACTCACCGAAGGATAGGTGCTGGCTCTTCTCCCGGATCAGGCTGAACGTCGCGATATCCCAGAACGCGGTGGAGCCTCCGTTGCCGAGCACGACCTCGTAGCCCTCGGGAAGGGAGAAGAGCGTGCTGATGCTCTCGCGGACCCGGCCGACGAGGTTCTTCACCGGTGTCTGCCGGTGCGACGTGCCGAGCAGCGACGTGCCGGTGGCGGCGAGCGCCTGCACAGCCTCTGGTCGCACCTTGGACGGACCGCAGCCGAACCGGCCGTCGGCGGGGAGGAGGTCGGCGGGAATGTGGATCTGTGCGTCGGTCACAGGAGAGCCTCGCAGGTGAGTGGGTGCACCGATAACCTCACGGCGCTGTCAGCGCCACCATTGTGACAGGTCGTGCCGGCCGACGTCATGGCCAGCGGGCGTCCCAGCCGCCGACCCGGTCGGGGCGGCGCGGGGGCGACCCGGCGTACAACGCCGACGGGCGGATCAGCCGGCCCGTGCGCTTCTGCTCCAGGATGTGCGCGCTCCAGCCGGCGGTGCGCGCACACGTGAACATCGAGGTGAACAGGTGCGGAGGCACCTCGGCGAAGTCGAGCACGATCGCGGCCCAGAACTCCACGTTGGTCTCGAGCACCCGGTCGGGGCGGCGGGCCCGCAGCTCCTCGAGCGCCGCCTTCTCCAGCGCCTCGGCCACCTGGTAGCGCGGCGCGCCCAGCTCACGGGCGGTGCGACGCAGCACCCGGGCCCGCGGGTCCTCGGCGCGGTAGACCCGGTGGCCGAAGCCCATCAACCGCTCGCCGGCATCGAGCACCTGCTTGACGTAGGTGGCCGCGTCACCGCGGCGCTCGACCTCGTCGAGCATGTACAGCACCCTCGACGGGGCGCCGCCGTGCAGCGGCCCCGACATCGCCCCGACCGCCGCCGAGAGCGAGGCGGCGACGTCGGCGCCGGTCGAGGCGACCACCCGTGCCGTGAACGTCGAGGCGTTCATGCCGTGCTCGGCCGCCGAGGTCCAGTAGGCGTCGACCGCCTGCACGTGCTTGGGGTCGGGCTCGCCGCGCCAGCGGATCATGAAGCGTTCGGCGATCGTGGCGGCCTCGTCGACGCGCTGCTGTGGCACCATCGGCAGGCCGAGACCGCGGGCCGACTGGGCGACGTAGGACAGCACCATCACGGCGGTGCGGGCCAGATCCTCGCGGGCTCGGGTGTCGTCGATGTCGTAGAGCGCGCGCAGGCCCCAGTTGGGGGCGAGCATCGTGATCGCGCTCTGCACGTCGACTCGGACGTCACCGGAGTGCACCGGGAGCGGGAAGGGGTCGGCCGGCCGCAGCCCGGGCTCGAACGCGCCGTCGACCAGCAGCCCCCAGACCTTCTCGAACGGGACGTGACCCACCAGGTCCTCGATGTCGACACCGCGGTAGCGCAGCGCAGACCCTTCCCTGTCCGGCTCGGCGATCTCGGTCTCGAAGGCGATTACGCCTTCCAGGCCGTGCAGTACGTCGGGCATGCAGGCATTGTGCCCTACCCTCACGGCATGGACGATTGGACGTTGGCGTCCTGCCGACAGGAGTACACCTCGACTGGGTTGCACGAGGACGATCTCGCCCACGACCCGTTCGCCCAGTTCCGCGGCTGGCTCGCGCAGGCTCGCGCGGCCGGCATCTGGGAGCCCAACGCGATGGTGCTCGCCACGGCCGGAGCCGATGCCGCGCCGTCGTCGCGGATGGTGCTGCTCAAGGGTCTGGGCGACGACGGGTTCCGCTTCTTCACCAACTACGAGTCCCGCAAGGGCACCGACCTCGACCACAACGCGCGGTGCTCGCTGCTCTTCCCCTGGCACCCGCTGGAGCGCCAGGTCCGCGTCGAGGGGGTGGCGGTGCGCCTCGACGCTGCCGACAGCGACGACTACTTCGCGGCGCGTCCCCGTGGTGCGCAGGTGGGTGCCTGGGCGTCACGGCAGTCTCGGGTCGTGCCGGACCGCCAGGCGCTCGACGACGGGTACGCCGCTGTGGGCGCGCGCTGGCCGGAGGCGGTCCCGGTGCCGCGTCCGGAGTACTGGGGTGGCTACTGCGTGCAGCCCGAGCAGGTGGAGTTCTGGCAGGGCCGCTCCCACCGGATGCACGACCGGC
>DASSKO010000139.1:0-12580 GCA_035690425.1 Nocardioidaceae bacterium | reverse complement strand
CTTCGAGCACGTCGCGGATCGTTACCGACATGCGCCCCATAGTGCCTGACCACGGCGAGCGTGTCGGGCTTGCGGGCAGTTGTTGCGGGATTGCAGCGAACGAAAAGACGTGGCCGCGCCCTCAGGTACCCCACACGAACGGCCGTCCGGCATACTCGGACCCGGATCGACCACGGACGATGGGAGGGATCACCGGGACTTTCTCCCGAGGTCGGTTTCGACTGGAGTCCCGATCTCGCGGGCCCCTAGCTCAATTGGCAGAGCAGCGGACTTTTAATCCGCGGGTTGTGGGTTCGAGTCCCACGGGGCCCACCGCATCGCTGTCTGGTCCAGGAGACGATCCAGCACCTCGCCGACGAAGCCGAGGCTGGATACGACACCACCGCGCTGCGGCGCCAAGAAGGTCGCAAGCCCATGGGCTCGGCCGCGGCCGGGTCATCCCGGTCAGTCTCGACCCGGAACTCAAGCAGGTGCTCAGATTCGCGCCGAGTCCGAGCACGCCAACGCCAGCGAAGTCATCCGGGACGCGCTGCGCGCCATAGCTTGCTATGGCAGACTCTTACATAAGGATTCCTCCGTAACCTTATGTAAGATGGGCCCATGTCCAACCATCCGTCCGTGCCCGGCGATATTGAGGCTGGCCGAGAGCGCGGTGCCGTCCGCTCCGTAGAGGCAGACATCAGCATCTCCGGTGCCGACCACGAGGACTTCGCAGTCCGCTACGAGGACCGCCCGTGGAACGCCGACGCCACCGCCGCGATGTCGCGACGTAGCCGGATGAAGGCCCGCGGTCCCTACCAGGCCGCCATCACGCCCGAGGTTGCCGAGCGCAACTTCCGGCTGCGAGCCGACGTCGAGGCCGAGGCCGCCGACGCGCTCGTGGAGATCACCCGGTTCGACGCTGAACCGTCCTCCATCCCGGCGGAGTTCGGCGGGCTTGCACCGCTGGCGGCTGTGCTGCTGCGCACTGAGTCCGCTTCGTCGTCGCAGATCGAGAACGTGACCGCTGGAGCCAAGGCGCTCGCGCTGGCCTCAATCAACGAGAAGGCGGGACCGAATGCGCGGATGGTGGCCTCCAACGTGGCGGCCATGCAGCGAGCCATCGAAATGGCCGAGGACCTCAACGAGAAAACGCTCCTAGCCGCGCATGCGGCGCTGATGGGCGGCCACGAGTACGCCCGGCCGGGCAGCTACCGCGACGGGCAGGTCTGGATCGGCGGTGCCGCCGCAACTCCGCACGCGGCGTCGTTTGTGCCGCCACACGCTGACCGAGTGCCCGCCGCAATGACCGACTTGATCAACTTCTGCCACCGCGCCGACGTGCCCGTGCTCGTCCACGCCGCGATCGCGCATGCCCAGTTCGAGGCCATCCACCCCTTCGCCGACGGCAACGGGCGCACCGGTCGCGCACTCGTGCACGTGCTGCTGAAACGCGCCCGAGCGACGGTGCGCCTCACGGTGCCCTTATCCGCCGGTCTGCTGGTCGACACGGCGTCGTACTTCGACGCGCTCACGGCCTACCGGGCCGGCGACGCCAGCCCGATCGTCGAACGCTTCAGTCAGGCAGCCTTCGCCGCGGTGAGCAACGGCCGCAGGCTAGACCGGGACCTTGCGGACCTCTACGCCGAGTGGGAGCACGTCATCCGCGCTCGCCGCGACGCTGCCGTCTGGCGGGTCTTGCCTCACTTGGTAAGCCAACCCGCGGTTACCGTCCGGTTCGTCCAGGAGGCAGCCGGGGTCTCCCAGCCAGCCGCGCAGAACGCCATAGACCAACTCGTCGAGGCAAGCGTCGTGCGACCCGCCAGCGCCAACCGCCGCAACCGAGTGTGGGTCGCCGACGGGGTGATCGACGCACTGGACGACTTTGCTGCGCGGGTCGGACGGCGCGGCTGAATGAAATCCGCACGCCTCCATCGCCGCGAGGCCATTGGGAAGCTGCGTGATCGAACACCAGAGGTACAGATGGGCAGCATCGGCGGCCACGTCCGCCATAGGCAAGCTCTTCAAGTCGTCGGTTGGTGAAGCGCCACGAAAAATCCGCAAGATGGTCGCCGCTACGCGTCGCGCGCCTCGAGGGCATCGAGGGCATCGAGGTCTCGCTCGGCGTACAGCCGGTGCTCCCACTCTTCGTTCAGCACGATCAAGAGGCACTCGCGCACCGGGTAGCTGCGGGGCTGCGGCCAGCCGGGCCCCTCGACCGGTTCGGTGTGGGCGTCGAGCGACTCGTCGGTCAGAGCGTCGAAGACCTGGCGCACGGTAGACATCCGGTCGCGACGCAACTCGAGCACCGAGTCGAGCGAGGGTCGGGCGTCGCGGTCGCGGGGCACACTCTGCGTGTCGGGCATCTCGTCCCACGGCAGGTCCAAGGGATCCCACGGCGCCGGGTCGCCGAGGATCGCCCGTCCGATCCACGAGTCGGTGGCGAACACGAGGTGGCGCAGCGTCTCGATGAACGACCACTCGCCGTCGACCGACTGGTGCAACAGCTCGGGTTCGAGGCGGCGCGCCCGTTCGACGGTCTCGTCCCAGAGCCGTTCGACCACGTCCCACGCCTCGCGGAAGCCGCCCGGGTCTGCCGGGCGCATCGTGGCCCGGGCGGGATACCGCCGGTTGAGCTCGGCTTCGACCAGGGGCCCGATGTCGACGCCATTGATCGTCACGTTCTCGATCTCGCCGTGGATGTCCACATCGACAAGGTCGACGCCGCGCATCACGACCCCGGTCAGGTCGACAGCGCGAAACTGTGCGTTGCTCAGATCGACGGTGCGGAGCTGCGCGCCACTGAGGTCGACGCGCTCGAACCGGGACCCACGGAGATCGGCACCGAAGAAGTCAGCCATGCGCTTATCCCTCATCACGTTGGCCACACCATACCGATGGTGTCGAGGATTCGAGGCGTCGACGTCCGTCGGCGGCGGGCAGCGTCTCCCCTCACCGCGTGAGGAAGTAATGGACGCCATAGAGGTCGACGTACCCGCGGTCTCGACCCACGGACCGGCGAGGCGAGTGGTCGAGCAGGTGCTGTGGTTCAGCGCCATCTGGGTGGCTTGATCGACAGGTTCCGGCTGACCTGCTGGACGCCGCCCCAGACGCGGTCGCGACCGTCGTTACCGGAGTCGCTTGGCGCAGTTGGACTCCCACGGGCTCAGGAAACTCGGTCTGCACGCCTGCGATGTGACGGACACGCACCCTTCGACCTCCACCGAGACGGTGCGGTCAGTGCGCTCGCAGACCAGATCGACGCCACGCTGTCGTTCGCGCCCGGTCCCTGACCCCCCAGCGCATCAATAGCCGCGGACCATGCCACCGTCGCAGCGGATGAGCTCCCCGGTGACGTAGGACGCCGCGGCGCTGGCCAGAAATGTCACGACCGCGGCGAACTCCTCCGGCGTGCCGTACCGGCCGGCGGGGATCGACGACTCCGCGCCGGCTCGCACCTGCTCCGGCGTACGCCCGGTGCGGTCGGCCGCGGACTGGTCGAGGGCGCCGACGCGGTCGGTGTCGATGCGCCCGGGCAGCACCATGTTGACCGTCACGCCGTCGGCGGCGACCTCGGTGGCCAGCGTCTTCAGATACCCCGCGAGCCCGGCTCGGCCGATGTTGGACAGGGCGAGCCGCTCGATCGGCTGCTGCACGCCGCTGGAGCCGACCGCGATCACCCGGCCCCACCCGCGCTCCCGCATCCCCGGCAGCACCAGCGAGGTCAGCCGGTGATGCTGCATCAGCAACTGGTGCACGGCCGCCGACACCTGCTCATGCGTCACCTCCGACGCCTGTCCCGGCGGAGGGCCGCCGCTGTTGAGCACCAGCACGTCCACAGGCCCGAACCGCTCCTCGGTCGCAGCCACCAAGGTGCCGGGCGCGTCGGCGTCCAGCAGGTCCACCTCGACGCCGATCGCCGATGGCAGCCGCGCGGCCTCGGCGTGCACCAGCTCACCCCGCCGACCGGCGAGCACGACGTGGGCGCCCTCGGCCGCGAGCCCCTGCGCGATGGCCAGCCCGATCCCCGCGCTCGATCCGGGAACCAGCGCTACCTTGCCTTCAAGCCCGGTATCCATCAGGACTCCCTTCTGTCCAGTGCGAGGTCGACGACGTGCTCGGCGATGGCCATCGACGACGTCGCGGCGGGCGAGGGGGCGTTGCGGATGGCCAGCACGGAGCCCCGGTGGGTGATCCGGAAGTCGTCGACCAGTGCGCCGTCGAGGCCGAGCGCCTGCGCCCGCACCCCACGTGGGCCGGGTACGACGTCTGACGTGGTGAGCTCTGGCACGTAGCGCCGCGCCGCGGCCACGAACCGTCGGCGGCTCAGCGACCCGGCCATCTCCTGGGCGCCGGTGCGCCAGTGCTGGCGGGCGAAGCTGCGAAAACCCGGCCACATAAGCGCGTCGCGCAGGTCCCGGGCGGACACCCGGCCCCACCCGTACCCCTCGCGTGCCAGCGCCAGCACGGCGTTGGGGCCGACCATCACCTCACCGTCGATCCGCTTGGTCAGGTGCACGCCGAGGAACGGATAGCGCGGGTCCGGCACCGGATAGACCAGCCCTTGCACGAGATCGCGGCGCTCGGGACGGAGCAGGTAGTACTCCCCGCGAAACGGCACGATCCTCGGGTCGGCATCGTCGCCGGCGAGAGCCGCCACGCGGTCGGACTGCAGCCCCGCGCAGAGCAGCACCAGGTCGAAGGCGTCCGCGTCGCCGTGGCCGGTGCGGATCACCGTCTGCCGTCCCTGCTGGCGCAGCGCGGTCACCTCGCACGACGTCCGCACCGAGCCTCCGGCCTCGGCGACGTCGTGGGCGAACGCGCGGGTGACCGCGGTGAAGTCCACGATCGCGGTCTCGGGGGAGTGCATGCCGGCCACTCCGCGCACATGCGGCTCGATCCGTCGCAGCGCACTCGCGTCGAGCATCCGCACACCGGGTACGCCGTTTGCCGTGGCGCGGGTCATGATGTCGGCGAGCCGGCGTTCCTCGTCGCTGTGCAGCGCGACCAGGACCTTGCCGCACTCGTCGTAGGCAAGCCCGTGCTCGGCGCAGTAGTCGCGGAGCATGGTCGCGCCGCGGCGGCACAGCCGGGCCTTCAGCGACCCGGGCGGGTAGTACAGCCCGGCGTGCACGACGCCACTGTTGTGGCCGGTCTGGTGCCGGGCCAGCTCGGGCTCCTTCTCCAGCAGGGTGAGCTGTGCGTCCGGCCGCAGCTGCAGCAGCCGGCGGGCGATCGCCGTGCCGAGGATTCCCCCGCCCACGACGGCGAAGCGTGGTGCACTCACCACGAACGGTTCGAGCTCGCGGGTGGACCGGCAGCAGGCATCTGGATAACTTATCCAAGCATCGCTGCAATTGTCAGGAGGTCCACATGAACGACCTGCGGGCGCAGTCTCCGGACGAGCTTTTCGGCATCGACGACCTGCTAGACGACGAGCAGCGGGCCATCCGCGACACCGTCCGCCGGTTCTGTGACGACCGGGTGCGTCCGCACGTGGCCGGCTGGTTCGAGTCCGCGCGAACCCCAGCCCGCGAGCTGGCCAGGGAGCTCGGCTCGATCGGCGCCCTGGGCATGCATCTGCGGGGCTACGGCTGCGCAGGCACCACTGCGACGGCCTACGGCCTGGCCTGCACCGAGCTGGAGGCGGCCGACTCCGGCATCCGCAGCCTGGTGTCGGTGCAGGGGTCGCTGGTGATGTTCGCGCTCTGGCGGTTCGGCAGCGAGGAGCAGAAGCAGCAGTGGCTGCCCCGGATGGCCACCGGGGAGGCGATCGGATGCTTTGGGCTCACCGAGACCGACTTCGGCTCCAACCCGGCCGGCATGCGCACCCACGCCAAGCGTGACGGCGACGACTGGGTGCTGAACGGCAGCAAGATGTGGATCACCAACGGGTCGATCGCCGACGTCGCCGTGGTGTGGGCGCGCACCGACGATGGCATCCGTGGCTTCGTCATACCCGCCGACACGCCTGGCTTCAGCTCGGGCGAGATCGCTCAGAAGATGTCGCTGCGTGCGTCGGTGACCTCGGAGCTGGTGCTCGAGGACGTGCGGCTGCCGGCCTCGGCCCAGCTGCCGGAAGCCGTTGGGCTGGCTGGTCCGCTGAGCTGTCTGTCCGAGGCCCGGTTCGGCATCGTCTTCGGGTCGCTTGGCGCGGCGCGCGACTGTCTGGAGACGGCCATCGGCTATGCCCGTGACCGCACCGTCTTCGACAAGCCGCTCTCGGCGTACCAGCTGACCCAAGCCAAGCTCACCGACATGACCCTCGAGCTGGGCAAAGGCATGTTGCTGGCCCTGCACCTGGGTCGGCTGAAGGACGCCGGCACGGTCCGCAGCGAGCAGATCAGCCTCGGCAAGCTCAACAACGTGCGCGCGGCACTCTCCATCGCACGCGAGTGCCGCACCATCCTCGGAGCCAACGGCATCACGCTGGAGTACCCGGTGATCCGCCACGCCAACAACCTGGAGTCCGTGCTGACCTACGAGGGCACGTCGGAGGTGCACCAGCTGGTGATCGGTCAGGCGCTGACCGGCCAGTCCGCGTTTCGCTGACCATGGGCCCGCCGTATGGACATCCGCCGGTAGACCGTCTGCACGGTTCCGTAAGGACGGTCGCAAGATCGCACAGATTTCGTACGTGCTCCACGGTTCCGTGAACGGCGGTCGCAAGATCGCACAGATTGCGTACGTGTTCCACGAAACCGTGGAAGACGTACGTGCGACAGCAGACGTACGCCGCCTGGTCAGGAGTCGGCGGAACCCGGCTCGGCGATGGATCTGTGCATCTTCGCCTTGGCGTGGTCCGGCGTGACCTTGGCCGACTCTCCCATCGCCCGGGTCTTGACACTGCCGGCGATGACCTTCTCCTTGCCGCTCATCAGCGCGTCGTAACCCTGCCGCGCGACCTGAGCGGCATCGTCCTTCGACTCGGAGCCGATCTTGGTGTCCTCCATGTCGGCCCGGCGGAAGAAGTCGGTCTCGGTCGGTCCCGGCATCAGCGCGGTGACCGTGACACCGGTGCCCTCCAGCTCGACCCGCAGGCCCTCGGCCAACGACTGCACGAACGACTTCGAGGCGCCGTACACGGCCTGGAACGGGCTGGGCATCATGGCGGCGATCGAAGAGGTGAACAGCACCCGACCGTTGCCCCGCTCGACCATGCCCGGCAGCACCCGTTTGGCGAGATGCACCGTCGAGACGACGTTGAGCTGGATGAGCGCGAGCTCATCGTCGAGCGCGACGTCGCGGGTGAAGTCGCCGCCCGCGCCGACCCCGGCGTTGATCGCGATGGCATCGACCGCGCGGCCGTTGCTCTCGATCGTCGACCACAGCCGCTCCACCCCGTCGTACGTCGCGAGGTCGACGCGAGCGACCTTCACCGCTGCGCCGAGGTTGCCGATCGTGCTCACGGCGCCGTCGAGAGCGTCGTCCTCGGCAGCGATGATCAGGTCGTAGCCGTTGTCGGCGAACTGCTTGGCCAGCTCCAAGCCGATACCGCTCGACGCGCCGGTCACCACGGCGAGCGGCTTGGTGTCTGCGACAGTCATCGGCTGCTTCCTTCCGGTCGTACGACGAGTTTGCGGCGAGGGCCCTCCCGCTGCCGGCGCCAGGCGTCCTCAACGTTGTCCAGGGTGACGTCCTCGGTGTCGACGGCCAGGCGGCCGGCCGTGAGGTGGTCGACCATCTCCCGGTACGCCGCCTTCTTCGCAGCCGGGTCGGCGAGGGTGTTGCTGTGGCTCAGCACGGACTTTCCCAGCAGGTCGCCGAACGCAAGGTCGATGGTCTGGCCCGCGCTGCTCCCGATGGTGACGCTGCGACCACCCGGGCCCAGCGTCTTCATCGCCGCCGCCAGCGGTGAGCCGAACAGTGGGTCGAAGATGAGATCGACGTCGCCGTCGGCCGCCTCGCGCAGCCGGGTGGTGTCGTCCGCACCATCGAGTACGGCGATGGCGTCAGCGCCGATGTCGGTCAGTGGCTCGAGCCGGTCGCGTCTTCGGCCCGCGGCGACCACCCGCCCGGCGCCCAGCAGCTTCGCGCCCTGGACGGCCACCGTGCCCGCTGCCCCGGTGGCTCCGAGCACCACCACGGTCTCGCCATCCCTCAGCTGCCCGACGTGCTGAAGCGCCATCCATGCGGCGATGCCGGGGATGCCGATCGCGACGGCCGCGGACGGATCTGTCTGCGGCGGCAGGTCGACCAGGCGATCGGCAGCGACCACTGCCTGCTCGGCGACGGAACCGAAGGGCGACACGGTTCTCTCGGCGTAGGCAAGTGTGCCCCCACAGTCGACGACGGCCTCGTTGCCGACCACCCGCGGAAGGTTTGACTGTCCGGAGGCGGTGGCCTGCTTGACGTCCACCGGGTTGAGCGCGGCCGCGACCACGGAGACCACCACGTCACCATCGGTCGCTCGTGGCTCACCGAAGTCCTCCAGCCGAGGATCCTGCTCCGGGTCGCGCAGCACGAGCGCGCGCATCGGACCTCCCCACGGTTCGGCTGTTCGCGGCAGCGGTAGGGCCGCTCGCCCATCGGTACCCGGGTCGGCCGCATGGAAACTGGGCGTTCGGCGTCGGCGTCTCGTGCCGACGGCACGTTCCCTGTTCCATGGTGAGGCAGCAGGCGCTGGCTAGTTGCTCGATTCTCCAGGCTCGGTCGACAGTATGCTCGCAGCTCATCGGCCGTGAAGGGCGCCCGGCAGCATTCCTCGTAAGAGAAAGTGTCCAATCATGCAGCGCTTCCGACTCAAGCACTGGCTCAAAACGAGTCTGTGGGTGATCCCCGTGGCGTTTGTCCTCGGTGGAGTCGCCCTCGCATTGGCGGCTACCTCCATCGACCCCGAAGGGACCTTAGTCCCGCAGAGCATCACCGGCGACCCAACCGCGGCGATGCAAATCCTCTATCTCATCTCGTTTGCGATGCTGACCCTCACTGGCCTGGTGCTCTCGCTGCTGGTGTTGGTCGTCCAACTAGCCATGGGCAGTTTCTCCCCGCGCATCGTGCGGCAAATTCTGCAGGACCGGCCGTCTCAGTCGGCAATCGGGCTCTTCGCCGGCACCTTCACCTACTCCATGCTGACCATGCGTGCCGTAAAAACCACACCGGGAGGCGGAACAGTGCCCGGACTGGCCGTCCTCATCAGCATGCTCTTGGTTCTGAGCTGTATTGTGACCCTCGTTTGGTACTTAAACCATATCGGCCAGTCACTGCGCGTGGCCGCGCTGGTCGGATGGGTCGCCAATGACACCATAGCGACGCTGGACCGAGTCTATCCGGACCACGACCCCGAAACCGACTCAGAGGAAGACCTCATCGCCGCAAGGCAAGGCGGCATCCTCTTCGAAGTCGACCATCAGCGACTCATCGCCTTGGCTGAGCGCGCCAAGTGCCGCTTCGACGTCTTGTGGGCCGTGGGAGATTTTGTTCCCGCCGGCGCCGCATTGGTTCGGATCGTAGGCGACCCGTCCCGGCTCTCCCGTGCCGACGTTGCCCGCTCCATAGTTCTTGGTCCGGAGCGGACACTGAATCAGGACGTCGCCTACGGCATGAGAATGCTGGTCGACATCGCCGAGGGAGCACTGGCTTCGGGCCCGTTTGATGATCCGACCACGGCCGTACAAGCGATCGACCGACTGCACGACATCCTGCGCCAGATTGCCCGCCGCCCGCTGCACTTCGGAGATTTCAAGGACTCAGACGGCGCGCTGCGCCTCACCGTGCCCACCCTGCAATGGGACGGCTTCGTGCGGCTCGCCTTCGATGAGATTCGCCAGGCCGGAGCCGGCTCGCCCCAAGTGACCCGGCGACTCAAAGCCGCACTCGACGACCTGATCACGGTAGCCCCGCCGGACCGCCGGGCGGCGCTGGAGCAACAACTTCACCTACTCCAGGAAGCGGCAGCGGCAGCCATCCACCACGAAGCGGACCGACAGGCGGCCCTAACACCTGATCCGTCGGGCATCGGCTCAGCCGACGAACTCGTTGCCGCCCGACCAATCAACAGCATCAGTGGCCCGTAGTTGTCGTGGTTTACGGTTTGCTTTGGTCAGGACTTGGTCGGCGGTCTTGGTCCAGATAGCGGGATGGAAGCGGTCGTTCAAGGCATTCGGCGTACCTGATGCGGCGCAAGGCCGAGACGGCGCAGCGCGCGACCTCGGTGCGCCCCGCCGCCCGGATCGACGTACAGGGCCGGGCCGCCGTACTTGTTCGCGACGCTGGACGACGGGTGAGTGAGCCCGCTACGCAGCGGGGCCGTGGGCCCAGCCCGCCCGGCTCGCAAATTGCAGCTCGGGAGCGGTGTCGTGTTCGCCGGCGACATCACGATCTCGTTGTCCAGCGTCGACTCGGCGCAGGTCAAGCTGCACGCACTGATCACCTCGGTGAGCGCGGACGTGGCCGAGGAGCGTTGATGGCCCCATCGGCAGATCCACCCCTGCAGTCAGTCCTGCCGCCCGCAGAGGAGACGCCGCGGTTGGTGCCGCGCAGACCGGACGGCGACGCCGGGACTGCCTGACAAAGCCGGGATTGCCTGACAAAGAAGTGCGGTCTTGGCGGAAACAGAGCCGGGAAATGAGCGCGATGTCGGTGCGAGAGAGAGGGAGGGCCGGGGTGGGTGGCGTAGGCTTGGAGGCGCACAGGGCTTCGAGCGCGTCTGTTGGGTGGGAAGACGCGCGGTTTGTCACATGCGGAGTCCCGTTGTCGCCTCTAGCCTCCTATCGCCGGCTGTTGGACCTCGCCGGCCCGGGGTACGTCCTCGTCGCCTTCCTCGGCCGGTTGCCGCTGGCCATGAGTCAGCTCGGCACCCTGTTGCTCGTGGCCGGGTCCACCGGGAGCTACGCCGCCGGAGGGATCTCAGCCGGTGCCTTGGCGGTCGCCAACGCCGTGGGTTCGCCGGTCGCCGGAGCGATCGCCGACCGGATCGGCCAGCGCCCCGTCGTGCTCGTGCAGTCGCTGCTGGGATCCGCCGGTCTGCTGGCCGTCGTCGGCCTGGCCTCGGCCGGCGCGGAATGGCCGGTGCAGGCAGTGGTCGCGGCCGCCACCGGCCTGGCGATCCCGCAGGTCGGTCCGTTGGCGCGGGTGCGGTGGCGACCCATCGTCAAAGACTCCGGCACCCACTACCGCCGGCTGGTGGACGCCGCCTTCTCCTACGAGGGGTCGGCCGACGAGGCGTCGTTCGTGCTCGGGCCGGCGCTGGTGGGGGTGGCGACCGCGGTGCTCGCGCCAGCCGCGGCGCTGCTGCTGGCTGCCGGCCTGCTCGCGGTCTTCGGCTCGCTGTTCGCCCTCCACCACAGCGCAGTGCTTGCCCGACGTACCCCGGGGGTCGCCACCGGCGCCGAGGCGGTGCTGGTGACGACGTGCTTGGTGATCCTGAGCGCGGCGCAGTTCGCGGTCGGCATGATCTTCGGGTCGGCACAGGCCGCGACGTCCGTGCTGGCCACCGCGGCCGGTGAGCCGGGGCTGACCGGGTTGCTGCACGCCGTCCTGGGAGTCGGCAGCGTGCTCTCCGGTCTCGCCGTGGCGGTGCTTCCCGAGACGGTCAGCTATCAGACGCGGCTGCGGATCTTCGCCACCTGCCTGCTGGTGCTGTCGGTGCCGCTGCTGGCGGTCGACTCGCTCGGATCTCTGGCCGGGTCACTTCTGGTGCTGGGCCTCGCGATCGCGCCGTACATGATCAGCGTCTTCACCCTTACCGAGCGACTCACACCACCGCACCGCACCGGCGCGGCGATGACGGTGCTGGCCGGCGCCACCGGCATCGGCTATGCGGTCGGGTCCAGCGTGGCCGGCCGACTCGCCGACTGGGGCGGGCACACACCTGCCTTCGCGGTCACGGTCGTCGCCGGCGGACTCGCGAGCGTGCTGGCGTGGTCGTCGGCACCACGCCTGCGGGCCGAGCAGCAACAGCGGGCGGATGAGCAGGTGGCGTGACACAGTGGTCGACGACCACCCCCACGAGCGCCCAGTGACGGTGAACCATGGACGATAACCATCCGGCGGAGGAGCACCAGCGAGTCGACGGACTCGACGACTCCACGGTCGAGGCGGTCGGTCGCCTGACCGAGGCGCTGGAGACGACCGAACAGGCCCGGGGCCACCTCTATGCCTTTCATCAGCTCACCGGTGAGGCCGACTTCAAGCTCGGCGACGCGGTGGACCGGTTGCGGGCGGCCGGCCACGCTGAGATGGCCGACCGCCTCGCCACCGAGCTGGTGGGACGCAACGTGCTGCCGGGCCGGTGGACCTTCCAGATCGTCGAGGACTACGACGACACCTACTGGTCACCGTTTCGCGAGCTGGAGCAACAGGTCCGAGCCCAGCTGACCGCCGGGCGTCGGCACCTGGCCGAAGCCGAGCTCAAGGAGAGTCGGCGCACGCATGGGCACCCCGACCACAGGGCCCGGCCGTAGGCGTCACCGGCGCGCGGGCAGCTCCTGCCACACCCGCCTGTCGACGACGGCGCTGTTACGCAGTCCGTTGGCGACCTTGAAGGTGCGCACCGCCTTGGCCGTCTTGGCACCGAAGTAGCCGTTGCGGAGCCTCGGCGGTAGGCGCAGCGCGGTCTGCAGGAACAGCACCTCCCGACCGACGCTGCGGCGTCGCAGCG
>DASSKO010000138.1:0-11635 GCA_035690425.1 Nocardioidaceae bacterium | reverse complement strand
GCGCCATAGGCTGACACCACGCACGCCGTTCTCCTGCTCATAGTTTCTGTTCCTTGACAGCTCAGAAACCTAGTCAGGGAACGGCGTGCGCCACTCAGGGCATGCGGAAACCGCCCACAGATATGTCAGAAGAGCCGAAATTTCGCTAGGGGACTCCCCATTTGACGAGGTACCTGGCCATATCGCATGAGCGCGCGGGCCGCCGTTGGCGAATATATAGGCGGACTATGTAAACTGGGTCGTCATGGCTTCCCCCGACCCCCACACCGTCGGCGTCGACCTGTTGGTGACCACCGCACGACTGACCCGATGGGCCGCCCGGCACGCACACACCGCCGTACCCGCGGCGCACCTGCGGGCGTTGTCGCAGATCGACGAGCTCGGCCCCGCGCGGATCGGCGACCTCGCCGTGGCCGATCGCTGCTCCCAGCCCACCATGTCGGCGTTGGTGCGGCGGTTGGAGGAGCAGGGCTACACCGAGCGACTGCCGGATCCTGACGACAGCCGAGCCAGCCGAATCGCCCTGACGGTGGCGGGCCGGGAACAACTCGCGGCCGTGCGCGCCACCGGCGGTGGGGCCATCGGCGATGCCCTCAGCCGGCTCGACCCCGAAGACCTGGAGCACGTCGCCGCGGCAGTCGAGGCGTTCCGTCGGGTCCTCGCCGCCCCGTCACCCGCACCGCCGTCCGCCCCGTCGTCCGCACCGAAGGAAGCTCTCGCATGACACCGACCCGGCACGAGGACAGCCGCAGCCTGTGGCACCAGCCGAAGGCCGTGTACGCCGTCGCGTTCGCGTGCGTGATCGCCTTCATGGGCATCGGCCTGGTCGATCCGATCCTCAAGCCGATCGCGGAGGACCTGCACGCGTCACCGTCGCAGGTGTCGCTGTTGTTCACCTCTTACATGGCGATCATGGGTGTCGCGATGCTGGTGACCGGGGTGGCAGCGAGCCGGTTCGGCGCGAAGCGCACGCTGTTGGCCGGGCTCGCGCTGATCGTTGTGTTCGCCACGCTGGCGGGGTCGTCGGACACCGTCAACCAGATCATCGCGTTCCGCGCCGGGTGGGGGCTCGGCAACGCGCTGTTCATCGCCACCGCGCTGGCCACCATCGTCAACTCCGCCCGGGGCAGCGTCGGGCAGGCGATCATCCTCTACGAGGCCGCGCTTGGCGTGGGGATCGCCACCGGCCCGCTGCTCGGCGGCGTACTCGGCAGCATCTCCTGGCGCGGCCCCTTCTACGGCGTGGCGGTGCTGATGACCATCGCCATGTTCGCCACCGCGTGGATGCTGCCGGCGACGCCGGCCACCGGGCGCACGACGTCGCTCGCCGACCCGTTCCGCGCGCTGCGCCACCGGGGCTTGCTGATCGTGGCCATCGTGGCGCTGCTCTACAACTTCGGGTTCTTCACGCTGCTGGCGTACACGCCGTTCCCGCTGGACCTCAGCGCCCACCAGATCGGGTTGATCTTCTTCGGATGGGGCGTGTGCCTGGCGGTCGCCTCGGTGTTCGTCGCGCCGGCGCTGCAGCGCCGATTCGGGACGCTGCCGACGGTGACCGCGGCGCTGGCCCTGTTCACCGCGGACCTCGCGGTGATGGCGGTCTTCACCGACAGCAAGGCCGTGCTGTCGGCGTGCGTGGTCGTGGCCGGCGTCTTCCTCGGCATCAACAACACGCTGGTCACCGAGACGGTGATGGGGGCCGCGCCGGTGGAGCGTGGCGTCGCGAGTGCGGCGTACTCGTTCGTGCGCTTCTCCGGGGCCGCCGTGGCGCCCTGGCTCGCCGGCAAGCTTGGGGAGGAGATCAGCCCGCACCTGCCGTTCTGGGTGGGGGCCGGCGCGGTAGCGCTCGCGATCGCCGTGCTCGTCACCGGGCGCCGGGCACTGGCGCACATCGACGCCCCGCCGCCCGAGCACAGCCGGGACGAGGCCGCCACCCTCACCACCGCCGACGCCTGATCCCTTCGCCGCCTCCGCTGGGTGGCGCCACTGCGTCCGCCCGTTGGCACGGGGTGGCCCCGTGCCAATAGGTTTGGCACGGGGCCACCCCGTGCCAAAAAGACCGGGGCGGGTACGGCGGTCAGGTGGCGGGGTCGACCTCGTGCAGCGACGCGGCCACGATCAGCTCGGGCTCGGTCCGATCGCGGACCTCGTCGACGGTTACACCGGGTGCCAGCTCGATCAACGTGAGCCCGTCGGGGGTGACGTCGATCACCGCGAGGTCGGTGATGATGCGGTCGACGACGCCCTTGCCCGTGTAGGGCAGCGAGCACTCGTCGACGATCTTGTAGGACCCGTCCTTGGCGACGTGCTCCATCAGCACGACGACCTTCTGGGCCCCGTGCACTAGGTCCATCGCGCCGCCCATGCCCTTGATCATCTTGCCCGGGATCATCCAGTTGGCGATGTCGCCGGTCGCCGACACCTGCATCGCGCCGAGGATGGCGGCGTTGACCTTGCCGCCGCGGATCATGCCGAAGCTGGCCGCGGAGTCGAAGATCGACGACCCGCGCCGCAGCGTCACGGTCTCCTTGCCGGCGTTGATCAGGTCGGGGTCGACGTCGGCGTCGGCGGGGTAGGCACCGACGCCGAGGATGCCGTTCTCGGACTGCAGCACGATCTCGACGTCGTCGGGCACGTAGTTGGGCACCAGCGTCGGCAGCCCGATGCCGAGGTTGACGTAGGAGCCGTCGGAGAGCTCCTCGGCCGCGCGGGCGGCCATCTGCTCACGGGTCAGGCTCATGCCTCGGTCCCCTCGTCGGCGCGGTCGGTGCGGACGGTGCGGCGCTCGATGCGCTTGTCGGCGGCCTGCTCCGGTGTCAACGGCAGCACCCGGTGCACGTAGATGCCAGGCAGGTGGATGTGGTCGGGGTCGAGGTCGCCGGGCTCGACCAGCTCCTCGACCTCGGCGATCGTGGTTCGCGCGGCCATCGCGGCCAGCGGGTTGAAGTTGCGCGCGGTCTGGTTGAAGACCAGGTTGCCGTGCCGGTCACCCTTCCAGGCGCGCACCAGGCCGAAGTCGCAGCTGATCGACTGCTCGAGCACGAACTCCGCCCGCTCACCGAGCCAGTCGAACTCCCGGGTCTCCTTCGGCGGGGAGGCGACCGCGGTGTTGCCCTCGGAGTCGTAGCGCCACGGCAGCCCGCCCTCGGCGATCTGGGTGCCGACGCCGGTGCGGGTGTAGAAGGCGGGGATGCCCGAGCCACCGGCGCGCAGCCGCTCGGCCAATGTGCCCTGGGGCGTCAGCTCCACCTCCAGCTCGCCGGAGAGGTACTGCCGGGCGAACTCCTTGTTCTCCCCGACATAGGACGACACCATCCGCCGGATCCGCTTCTCCCGGAGCAGCAGCCCCAGCCCCCAGTCGTCGACGCCGCAGTTGTTGGAGACTGCCTCGAGGTCGGTGACGCCGGCGTCGAGCAACGCCTGGATCAGCACGCTCGGGATGCCGCACAGCCCGAAACCACCCACCGACAGCGACATCCCGTCGCTGATGCCGGCCACCGCATCGGTGGCGCTACGGACGACTTTGTCCATGCCTGCCTCCCTCTCCGCTTCGGCACCTACCCTCGGCTCCAGCCGCGACCCTACCGTCCCGCAGGCCCGTGCGCCGGGCCGGACGACCGCTGCAGAGCCGGTGTTAGGTTCGGCTTCATGCGCGCGACGACGATCCATGCTGCTCGTGACATCCGGCTCGAGGAAGTGCCCGACCCGGCGGTCCGCCGCCCCACCGACGCCCTCGTCCGGGTTACCGCAGCGTGCGTCTGCGGGTCAGACCTGTGGCCCTACCGGGGTGTGACGCCGACCAACGAGCCGCGACGGATCGGCCACGAGTTCGTCGGCGTGGTCGAGGCCGTCGGCGACGACGTGGCGACGCTGAAGGTCGGCGACTTCGTGATCGCGCCGTTCCTGCTGAGCGACAACACCTGCCGCAACTGCCGCAACGGCGTACACACCTCCTGCCTGCACGGGGCCTCGTGGGGCGGCCGGGACGAGCACGGCCTGCCCATCGACGCCGCCCAGGGGGAGGCCGTCCGGGTGCCGATGGCCGACGGCACGCTCGTGGCCACGGCCGACCAGCCCGCCGCGGAGCTTGTCCCCGGCCTGCTCACACTCTCCGACGTGATGGGCACCGGCCACCACGCCGCGCTCGCGGCCGAGGTCGGCCCCGGGAGCACGGTCGCCGTCGTGGGTGACGGTGCCGTGGGGCTGTGCGCCGTGCTCGCCGCGAAACGCCTCGGAGCCGAGCACGTCGTGGCGATGTCGCGGCACGCGGACCGGCAGACGGTGGCCCTCGAGTTCGGTGCCGACGAGATCGTCGCCGACCGCGGCGAGGAGGGCGTGGCCAAGGTCAAAGAGCTGTACGACGGGGTGGGGCCGGACGCCGTGCTGGAGTGTGTCGGCACCGCCGAGTCGATGCAGCAGGCCATCGAGTCCGCCCGTCCCGGCGGCCGGGTCGGCTACGTCGGTGTGCCGAACGGCGGCGCCGAGCTGCCGATCCGCACGCTGTTCGGCAGCAACGTCAGCGTCGGCGGCGGCGTGGCGCCGGCGCGCGCCTACATCGAGGAACTGCTGCCCGACGTGCTCTCGGGAGCGATCGACCCGGGGCGTGTCTTCGATCTCGAGCTGCCACTCGACGACGTGGCCGAGGCTTACGCCGCGATGGACGAGCGGCGCTCGATCAAGACCCTGCTGCGTCCCTGACCGGGGCGTCCTCGCGCGCCGGCTCTCGGTGTCTGGTGGTGAGGATCAGCAGCGTCGAACCGAGGATGGCCGCCACCAGCGACGCACCGAGGATGCCGACCTTGGCCGCCGACTCCGCCACGGAGCCCTCCTCGAAGGAGAGGCCGGCGATGAACAGCGACACGGTGAACCCGATGCCGGCGACAGCGGCGAGGCCGACCAGCATGCCCCACGAGGTGCGGTCGGGCAGGCGTCCGATGCCGGTGACGACCGCGAGCCAGGACGCGGTGCTGACCCCGATGATCTTGCCGGCCACCAGGCCCACGGCCACCCCGGCCGTCACCGTCGACGTCAGCGCATCCGCGAGTACGCCGCCGCGCAGGTCGATCCCGGCGTTGCAGAAGGCGAAGATCGGCAGCACGACATAGCTGGTCCACGGGTGCAGACGCCGCTCGAGCCGCTCGGCCACCGACACCGACTCACCGAGCAGGAAGCGGTAGCGGTTCAGCTCGTCGGCGTCGATGACGCCGTCCTGCATCGCCTCCCGCGCGTAGTTCTGGGCGACATCGCGCTCCAGCAGCGGGCGCGCCGGCGTTAACAGGCCGATCACCACACCAGCGATGGTGGCGTGCACTCCCGACTCGTAGGTCGCCAGCCACACGAAGACGCCGATCAGCGCGTACGCCGACATCGACCAGACCCGCACCCGGCGCAGTGCCACCATGGCCAGCACCCCGACGCCGGCGGCCGCCAGCCACTCCATGGACAGGTCGGAGGTGTAGAACACCGCGATCACCGCGATCGCGCCGATGTCGTCGACGATCGCCAACGTGAGCAGGAAGACTCGTGCCGGCGACGGGATCCGCCGGCCCAGCAGACCGAGCACGCCGACCGCGAACGCGATGTCGGTGGCCATCGGGATCCCCCACCCCGATGCGCCGTCGCTGCCGGCGTTGAAGGCGGTGTAGATCAGCGCGGGCACGATCATGCCGCCGAACGCGGCGAGGATCGGCACCGCGGCGCGTCGCGGGTCGCGCAGCTCACCGGAGACGATCTCGTACTTGATCTCCAAGCCGACGACGAAGAAGAAGAACACCATCAGGGCGTCGTTGACCCAGTAGGCCACGTCGCCGTCGAGGTGCAGGCCCGCGACGGTGAGGTCTACCTCCGTGTGCAGGAAGGACTGGTAGGCGTCCGACCAGGGAGAGTTGGCGAGCACCAGCGCCGCGACCGCAGCGATGAGCAGCACGATGCCACCGGCCGCCTCGACCTTCAGGAACCCCGCGATCGGGCGGCCGACGGCCCTGGCCAGCCGCCGGTCGCTCGCCATCCAGATCGGGCCGTTGCGCCAGATCGAATGGTCGTCCGGGCGACGCCCGAAGTGCTCGATGGGGTCGTGCGGGGGTTTGTTCGCCACGGTCGGAACGGTACCGAGCGCTCAGCCGACCCCGAACTCGGTCCGGCGGGTGGACGGCACCAGGTCGACGTACTCGTCATGCCGCTGGATGTAGCCGGCGATGAAGGAACAGACCGGGAGTACCGGCAGCCGGCGCGACCGCGCCTCGTCGAGGGCGCCGCGCGCGAGCTTCGAGCCGAGCCCTTCCCCCTCAAACGCGGGATCGACCTCGGTGTGCACCAGCGTGATGGCCTCGTCGCTCTGCTCGTAGTCGACCCAGCCGCCGATCTCGTCCCCCCTCGTGATCTCGAAACGATGCCGGTCAGAGTTGTCTCGTAGGCTCCAGTCCATCCCCCGATGATGCCTGACGCGGCGGGCAAGTGGCGCGGCGGATGGGCGGGAACATTTGAGCCTCGGCGCTGCGTTGGTCATCATCGAGACAGTTGCCCGTCCGCTCGAAAGACGATCGTGCCCAGCACTCCTGCCCCACAGACCTCGGACTCCTCGTCCGTGCGGCTGATGCTTCGCGCCGACCGGATGCTGGCCCAGCATCGCCTGCTGCTCGAGCAGGTCGCGGTCGACGCGCCGCTGCCCGACGTGCTGCACCGCCTGGTGCGGGTGATCGAGGAGCAGGCCAGCGACGGCCTGACCGCGTCGATCTTGGTGGCCGACGACGAGGGTCGGCTCCGACATGGCGCTGCACCGAGCCTGCCGGACGCCTACAACGACCAGATCGACGGTCTGCGGATCGGTCCCGCCGCCGGGTCGTGCGGCACCGCCGCGCACCGGCGGGAGCCGGTCATCGTGGCAGACACCGAGGTCGACGCGCTGTGGGCGGACTACCGCGAGCTGGCCCGCGCGGCGGGAGTCCGGGCGTGCTGGTCCACACCGCTGCTGTACGGCGGTGAGCTGCTGGGCACGTTCGCGATGTACTACCCCGAGGCGCGGGTCCCGAGCGAGGAGGACCGCGAGACCGCGGCGATGTACGCCCGCACCGCCACGCTGGCCATCCAGCGGCACCGCGTCGAGCTGGCGCGCGACCAAGCCCTCGCCGCCGAGGCCGGCTACGCCCGCAAGCTGGCCCGGCTCGCTGCGGTGTCGCTGCAGCTCGCCGGCGCCGAGACGGTCGAGGACCTGGTGCGGATCGTGATCGAGGAAGGCGCCGACATGGTCGGTGCCGACGGGTGCGCGATCGGGTTCCTCCGGGACGAGGGCGCCGCGCTCCGGCTGGTGCTGAGTGAGTCGCTCGACGCCAGACACCAGGAGCGCTACGCGCGGGTGTCGCTGACCGAGGACCTGCCGGTGCCCACCGCCACGCGCACCCGGTCGAAGGTGGTGCTGCCCGACGTGGCCTCCGGCCTTGCCTTCTCCCCCGCCATGGCCGAGATCTACGCGCAGACCCACCTCCGAGCCTCCGCCACCGTGCCCATGGTCAGCGGCGGCGAGGCGCTCGGGGCGCTGTCGCTGCTGTGGGCCGACGAGCGGGCCTTCACCCGCACCGATCTGGACTTCATCGACGGGCTGGCCGCTCAGGTGACCCAGTCGCTGCAGCGGGTTCTCGGCCGAATGGCCCAGCGCAGGGCGGCGGTGACCGACCAGCGGATGTCCGAAGCGCTGCAGCGCAGCCTGCTGACCCGCCCTCCGCAGACCGATCGGCTGTCGATCGCGGTCCGCTACCAGCCCGCGATGCAGCAGGCGCAGATCGGTGGCGACTGGTACGACGCCTTCTGCACCGCCACCGGATCGCTGACGCTCGTCGTCGGCGACGTGAACGGCCATGACCGCGACGCCGCGGCGGCGATGGGACAGCTGCGCAGCCTGCTGCGCGGGCTCGCCTACGACAGCGACGACGCTCCCGCCGACCTGCTGCGCCGGCTGGATTTGGCGCTGCGGGGGCTGGAGCTCGACAGCCTCGCCACGGCCGTGGTCGCGCAGGTGCACCGGCAGGCGCAGTCGGAGGCCGTGCGGCTGACCTGGTCCAACGCCGGCCACCCGCCGCCGCTGCTGCGCACGGCCGACGGCGCCGTGCGCGTGCTCGACGGCGAACCCGATCTGCTGCTCGGGCTCGCCGCCGAGACCTCGCGGCACGACGGCGAGGTGGAGCTCGACGAGGGGTCGACGCTGCTGCTCTACACCGACGGCCTGATCGAGAACCGTGACGAGCACCTCGACGAGGGCATCGCCCGGCTCTCGGCCCACCTCGCCGAGCGGGGCGACCTGCCGCTGGAGGACCTGTGCGACGAGATCGTGCGGCACATGCTTCCCGACGACGGCGGCGAGGACGACGTCGCGCTGCTGGCGGTACGCCCACGGGTCGAGGCCGAGCGTGCGACCGACGGAGCACGAGCCATTGGCGGCGAGACGCAGACGATGGCGATCGAGAACGACCCCGCGGCGGTGCACCGCGCCCGCGAGTTCGTGGACGCTGCGTGCCGCGACGTGGCACTGCCCGGCGACGTGCGCGGCAACGCCGTACTCCTCACCAGCGAGCTGGTGACCAACTCGGTCGTGCACGCGCGGACCGGTGCGGAGCTGGCGGTGTCGACTGACGGTTCCCGGGTGCGGGTGGAGGTCAAGGATGGCCACCGCGCCCTCCCGCGGGTGGGCGACCCCGCGGACGACGCCACCGGTGGCCGCGGACTGGTGCTGGTGCAACTGCTCGCCACCCGGTGGGATACCGAGGAGCGAGACGGCGGCAAGGCGGTGTGGTTCGAGCTCGACGCGGACTAGCGGGCGGGTCACACCAGGTCGATCAGGTCGGCCACGGAGTCGAGCACCCGGCTCGGCCGGTAGGGGTAGGTCTCGACCTGGTCGCGACGGGTGGAGCCGGTCAGCACCAGCACGGTCTCCAGACCCGCCTCGATGCCTGCGACGACGTCGGTCTCCATCCGGTCGCCGACCATTGCGGTGTTCTCCGAATGTGCCTCGATCCGGTTCATCGCGCTGCGGAACATCATCGGGTTGGGTTTGCCGACAAAGTAGGGAACGGCCCCGGTCGCCCGGGTGATCAGGGCCGCAACCGCGCCCGTCGCCGGCAGCGGCCCCTCGGCCGACGGGCCGGTGGCGTCGGGGTTGGTGGCGATGAACCGAGCGCCCTCGCCGATGAGCCGGATCGCGCGGGTGATGGCCTCGAACGAGTAGGTGCGCGTCTCGCCGAGCACCACGTAGTCGGGCTCGACGTCGGTGAGCGTGTAGCCGACCTCGTGCAGCGCCGTCGTCAGCCCCGCCTCACCGATCACGTAGGCAGATCCCCCCGGCATCTGGTTGCGCAGGAAGACCGCGGTCGCCAGCGCGGAAGTCCAGATCGACTCCTCCGGGACGTTGAGCCCCGAACGCACCAGCCGCGCCGACAGGTCGCGCGGGGTGAAGATGGAGTTGTTGGTCAGCACCAGGAACCGGCGCTCGCGGTCGACCAGGCGTTGCAGAAACTCGGCGGCACCGGGCAGCGCAGCACCCTCGTGCACGAGCACACCGTCCATGTCGGTCAGCCAGCACTCGACCTCTCGATCGGTCATTGCAGCACCCTATGTTCACCGGACCGTGGAAGACGTCCGCCGCCGCGCCGGGCCCGCGCACGTGTTTCACGGGACCGTGGAAGACGCACGCCCCCAAACGCCCGTCGAACGAATGCGGACGTGTCCGGGTGAAGGTGGCGAGTATCGTCGCCACATGAGTGAGTCGGTCGATCCCGCTGACCAGTTCACCGCACGGGATCGCAACTGGAATGAACTGCTGCAAGAGCTGCGGGTCACCCAGACCGGTTTGCTGCTGCTGACCGGATTCTTGGTCACGCTGCCGTTCCAGGGGCGGTTCGCAGACCTCTCGTCCGCACAGGTGATCGGCTACCTCGCCGTGCTCTGCACCGCCGTGCTGGCGATGACGCTGGTGCTCGCTCCGGTCAACTACCACCGCGCGCTGTTTCGGCAACGTGAGAAGGAGTGGCTGGTGCTGATGGGCAACCAGTGCGCCCGCGCCGGCCTGATGCTGTCCGCCCTCGCCCTGAGCGGGGTGCTGTGGCTGATCTTCGACTTCGTCGTCGGACGGACCGAGGGCGTGGTCGCGGGGCTGGTCGCGCTGACGGTGTTCGCGGTGGTGTGGGTCGGGGTGCCGCTGACGACCCGCCGCCGCGCCATGATGGCAGCGACACCGCCGCGGTCGGTGCGCGACGACCGCGCGCGGCATCGCTGACCTTCGCATGGCAGTGGCCCGAAGTGGGTAGCCCCTGCCTCAGCACGGGTACTTGCTGGGTCGAGGAGGGCACGAGGTGAACAGCTTGCGAAGGGCCGCCACGCGGACTCGCGAGGTCTACGAGGGCAACGAGAGTCGACCGCTGCAAGGATATCTCGTGGTGCTCGGCACGTACGGCGCAGTGACCGGGGTCGTCACCGGAATCGGCAAGGCCGTGGGAGTACGGCTACCGGAGCGGTTCGGGCTCGGCGACACCATCCTGCTGGCGGTCGCCACCCACAAGGCGAGCCGGCTGCTGGCCAAGGACGCGATCACCAGCCCGCTGCGTGCTCCGTTCACCAGCTACGAGGAGCCGGCCGGTGAGGCCGAGCTCAACGAGTCGGTGCGAGGACACGGTGTCCAGCACGCGGCGGGTGAGCTGATCACGTGTCCGTTCTGCCTGGCGGTGTGGACGGCTTCCGGGCTGACCGCGGGCATGGTGTTCGCGCCTCGAGCCACCCGGCTGGTCTGCACGGTGCTGACCGCCGTCGCCGCCTCCGACGCCCTGCAGCTCGGGTACGACGGCGGCAAGCAGCTGCTCGAAAGCGGCGGGTGACCGGCGTACCCGCACGGCGGTGCGTCGCGGGCTGTCACTTCTTCTCGACGTCGGTGTCGGGGTGCACGGTCACAGCTCGCCCGTCGGCGATCATCCGTGCGACCGTAGCCACCCACTCCTCGTCCATCGCGAGCCCGGCGTCGTCGAGGGCGGCGTCCAACCGTGAGGTCACGTCGCCGATCGGCCGTCCCCGCGTCTGACCGGAAACCTGGTCGACGGAACGCTGCAGCGTCGCGATGTGGTCGGACGTCGACTCGCCGTCGCTTCGTGAGTCCTCGGCGATGTTGAATCGGTCGCGATACAGCCGCTTGGCCGTCTCCAGCGCCCCCAAACCGACGCGTGCGACGGGCTCGACGTCGACGACCAACGGCTCGTGGTCGGGCCCGAAGCCGACGGTGCGGCCGGTGAGCAACCACGGGAACCGGTCCTGCTCGGCGCCCAGCTCCTCGTACTTGCACAGTCGCCTGGCGATCCAGTCCTCGGCCGGGCGCGTCCACCAGGGCTCCGGCACGATCGTGGTGACCGAGAACCCCGGCAGCGCGACGTCGGACTCGTAGTCGAGGCTGGGGCCGCCCTCGGCGTCCTGGGACGGTCCCTTCGAGTAGCGCACGAACAGGTGCTTCCGTTCCTTCACCAGCTGGACGAGCTCGTCGAAGTCGTCGACCAGGGGCAGCCGTTCGGTAGAAGACGTTGACGCCACGTCACGCCGTACCCGCTCAGTGCCGCCCCTATCGTGCTCGCGCGACTTCAATGTCCGCTCAGGCGACGCCGAGGTGGTC
>DASSKO010000137.1:0-9143 GCA_035690425.1 Nocardioidaceae bacterium | reverse complement strand
GCCCCGGCGACGACGAGTGGCCACCTCGGCTGGAGGATCTTGCCGGAGTGCTGTCACTGGAGCGGCGCAAGGCCACCGGGCCCGGCGGGCGCGAGGTCGAGGTGCGCCGCGGGGGTGTGCCCATCGCCCTGTGGGCGCGCGGCGACGCCTCGCTGGCCGACGTCTGCGACCGGTCCGTGGCGGTCGTCGGCTCCCGGGCCGCGACCGGCTACGGCACCGAGGTCGCCGGGGAGATCGGGTACGCCGTCGCGCGCCGCGGGGTCACCGTGATCTCGGGCGCGGCGTACGGCGTCGACGTGGCGGCACACCGAGGCGCCCTCGCCGCGGAGGATCCGACGGTCGCGGTGCTGGCGTGCGGTGTCGACGTGAGCTATCCCCGTGGCCACTCGATGCTGCTCGACCGGATCGCCGAAAGCGGCCTGGTGCTCAGCGAGGTGCCACCGGGCAGCGCGCCGAGCCGCATCCGCTTCCTCACCCGGAACCGGTTGATCGCAGCGCTGACCTGCGGGTCGGTCGTCGTCGAGGCAGCGGTGCGCTCCGGTGCGTTGAACACGGCACGCTGGGCACAGCAGCTGCTGCGGCCGGTGATGGGAGTGCCCGGACCGGTGACGTCGTCGATGTCCGCGGGTGTGCACGAGATGTTCCGGGCCGGCATGGCGGTGGTCGTCACCGACGGCGACGAGGTGCTGGAGTCGATCTCCCAGATCGGCGACAACATGCTTCCGTTGCGCTACGGGGAGACCCGTCCACGCGACCAGCTCGACGACATCGCCCAGCGGGTGCTGGAGGCTGTGCCTGCGGTCCACGCCGTCGGTGCCGCCCGAATCGCCCGCACCGCCGGGCTGCCGCTGCAGGAGACCGAGCTGAAGCTCGGGCGGCTGCTGCTGCAGGACTTCGTGCAGCGCGCGGACGGCCGGTGGCGGCTCTCCGACACGGTCCGTGCCGACCTCGGCGGCTGACCGGCGACAGCTCAGGTGCCGGCGACAGCTCAGGTGCCGGCGACGGGGCCGAGCCGAGGGCCCACGCTCCTGCTCGGCCGCGAGGTCTCGGCGCCATGTGGGGCGAACAGCTCGCCGCCGGCCGGTAGCAGTCGCACGGTGACGGCTCGGTGCGACCGGCGTGCGGAACCGGCGAACCGGCCATCGGCGCGTCGGCTTGTCGTCCGAGCGCCGGCAACGCACAGTCGCACCATGAGCGACCCGGCGCGGGAGGAGCCCGGGCAGGCCGTTGCCCTGCCGGAGGCCTTCGCTACCGCGCTGGCCCGCTACGAGCGTCATCTGGTGTCCGAGCGTGACTTGGCGCCGCACACCGTGACCGCCTACCTCGCCGACATCGAGTCGCTGCTCGCGCACGCCGCTCGGCTCGGGCACCACGGCGTGGACAGCCTGGACGTGCGCGTGCTGCGCAGCTGGCTGGCGAACCAACAGCTCCGCGGCAAGGCGCGCACCACGCTCGCCCGCCGGGCTGCTGCCGCCCGCGTGTTCACCGCCTGGATGCACCGCACCGGGCTCGCCGGCACCGACGTCGGGGCGGTGCTCGGCTCGCCGAAGGCCCGCCGAACGCTGCCACCGGCTCTGCGCCACGACGAGGTGCGGCAGCTCCTCGACGCCGCGACGGAGGCGGCGCTCGACGGCGGTGCGGTCGGTCTGCGCGACGTGGCGATGCTCGAGTTGCTGTATGCCACCGGCATCCGGGTCGGTGAGCTGTGTGGGCTCGATGTCGACGACCTCGACCACGAACGTCGGGTGGTGCGCGTGCTCGGCAAGGGGCGGAAGGAACGGGCGGTGCCCTACGGCGCGCCCGCGGGGTCGGCCACGGACGCGTGGGTAGTGCGGGGGCGACCGGCGCTGTGCACGCCGACGTCGGGCGCCGCGCTGTTCCTGGGTGTGCGCGGCGGCCGCATCGACCAGCGCGCGGTGCGGCGGATGGTGCACGCCCGGCTGACCGACGTACCCGGAGCGCCCGACGTCGGCCCGCACGGCCTGCGGCACACCGCCGCGACCCACTTGCTCGAAGGCGGCGCCGACCTGCGCAGCGTGCAGGAACTGCTCGGGCACGCATCGTTGGCGACCACCCAGATCTACACCCATGTCTCGGCCGACCGGCTGCGCAAGGCGTTCGAGCAGGCACACCCCCGCGCCTGAGCGGCCACGGGCACGGGCACGGCCGGCTCGACACCTCACGCGCGCGGGCGGCTGAAGAAGCTCGGCTGCGCCCAGGAGTAGATCGACTCCACCCGCACGCTCGTGCCCGGGCGCGGGGCGTGGATCATCTGCCCGTCGCCGATGTAGAGCCCGACGTGGTAGATGGTGCTCGGTGCCCCCGGCAGGCCGGACCAGAAGACCAGGTCCCCCGGCCGCAGCGCCCCCTCGGCCACCGGCGTGCCGGCGCCGTACTGCGCAGCGCTGTAGTGGGGAAGTGACACCCCGGCCGCCGCCCACGCCGCCATCGTGAGCCCTGAGCAGTCCCAGGCCGACGGACCGGCCGCCGCCCAGACGTAGGGCTCGCCGATCTGGTCGCGCGCGAACGCGATCACCCGAGACGCCTCCTGAGTCGGTGAGGGAGAGCCGAATCCGGCCGGGAACACGGCCGATGGCCAGCGCTGCTCCGGCGGCGGACCGGTGGTCGGCAGGAGGACGATCTCCGCGGCGCCGGACCCCAGAAGCTGTAGGGGGTCGAGGTACTCCTCGCCCCGAAGCACGCCCCAGTGCAGGCAGGTGCCGGGCAGGCAGTGGCTCGCCGTGGTCTGCAGGTGGCCGATGACCTCACCGCGCTCGACAGGGGTGCCTGCTGCGACCACGGGCGTCACCGGCTCCAGCGAGGTGCGCAGGTCGCCGACCTCGATCACCACGACCCCGCGGCCGGCGATGGGCGCGGCGTGGGTGACCACGCCCGTCCCGGGCGCGCGAACGGGCTGGCCGGGAAGCCCGGACAGGTCGACGCCGCGGTGGCCCGCCGACCAGGGCTCCGGCGGGGGCTGGAACGGTCGGGCCACCTGCGGCTCTGGCTGTCCTCGTCCCCCGAGTGGCCACTCCCAGCGCGTCGCGGGCGCTGCGTCGACCGAGGGGTGGGTCGGAGCGCCGACGGCCGGGGCAGTGCCACCACAGACCACCAGCACGGCCGCGGCGACGACCGGGAGGACTCGGGAACGAACAACAGCCATGCGGCAACACTGCGCCGACCGCCGCAGCCGCGGCCACAGCGCCGTACCCGGCTGTGCACGAGCTGGCCGCGATCCGCCGTTGTGGACGGAAACCGGTCCGCGCCGCGGCCGACGCTCCGGCGGCGCAGCGATTTGGTCCCGCACGGCGGGTGTCGCCTACAATGGCTGCAGCGGCCCGTCTAGGCGGGTCGACTTCGCGCGCCGCATGCCACCGACTCGGTGGGCGCGGCCGACGGTCTCTGTGCAGAGTCTGGACAGGGCCGGCCGCGCGCAGGCGTCAGGGCTGTCACCGCCGGTGACGGCATGAACCGTCCGAGCCCGACCAGGGCTCTTGAGAAGGAGAACGACGATGGCAGTCGTCACCATGCGCCAGCTCCTCGAGAGCGGCGTCCACTTCGGGCACCAGACCCGTCGCTGGAACCCCAAGATGAGGCGCTTCATCTTCACCGAGCGCAACGGCATCTACATCATCGACCTGCAGCAGTCGCTGGCCTACATCGACCGCGCGTACGAGTTCATCAAGGGCACGGTCGCCCGCGGCGGCTCGGTGATGTTCGTCGGCACCAAGAAGCAGGCCCAGGAGGCTATCGCCGAGCAGGCCACGCGGGTGGGCATGCCCTATGTCAACCAGCGCTGGCTCGGCGGCATGCTCACCAACTTCCAGACCGTGCACAAGCGCCTCGAGCGCATGAAGGAGCTCGGCGAGGTCGACTTCGACGACGTCGCCGGCTCCAGCCGCACGAAGAAGGAGCTCCTGCAGATGCGCCGCGAGCACACCAAGCTCGAGCGCAGCCTCGGTGGTGTCCGTGACATGCAGCGAACCCCTGCCGCGGTGTGGATCGTCGACACCAAGAAGGAGCACCTCGCCGTCGACGAGGCGCGCAAGCTGCGGATCCCGATCATCGGCATCCTCGACACCAACTGCGATCCCGACGAGGTCGACTACCCGATCCCCGGCAACGACGACGCCATCCGCGCGGTCACCTTGCTCACCCGCGTGGTCGCCGACGCGGTCGCGGACGGTCTGATGGCCCGGTCCGGTGCCAGGACGGGCGAGGAGCCCGCCGGCAGCGAGCTCGGCGCCGAGGAGCCGCTGGCCGAGTGGGAGCGCGAGCTGCTGCAGCACGACCAGGACGCGGCGCAGGCGGCGCCGAAGACGGATGCGCCCGCCGCGGAGGTTGCGGACGAGGCGACCGAGGCGGCCGCCGAGGCGCAGCAGACGGACAAGACCGAGGCGCCGGCGGGGGATACCCCTGTGGAGGCGATCGCCGAGGCTGACGCCGCGCCTGCCGGTTCCCGGACCGACGCCGAAGAGCGGCAGTCCTGACCCACCAGCAGTGACGGGACGGTCGCCAGCCACCCCCTGGCGGCCGGCCCGGGCTCACCTAGCCACCCCACACATACGGAAGCTGAGGGTTGAAGATCTCATGGCGAACATCACCGCCGCGGATGTGAAGAAGCTCCGCGACCACACCGGCGCGGGCATGATGGACGCGAAGAAGGCGCTGACCGAGGTCGATGGTGACTTCGACAAGGCGGTCGAGGTTCTTCGCGTGAAGGGGGCCGCGAAGGCGGCCAAGCGTGGCGCCGAGCGTACGGCGTCGGCAGGTCTGGTCGCGACCGCCGGTACGGCGATCGTCGAGCTCAACAGCGAGACCGACTTCGTCGCGAAGAACGAGCAGTTCCAGCAGTTGGCGAACGACATCGCTGTCGCCGCGTCCGAGGCGAAGCCGGCCGACGCCGAGGCGCTGAAGTCGGTCGCACTGGCCGACGGCAAGACGGTCGAGCAGGCCGTGTCCGATCTCGCCGCAGTCATCGGCGAGAAGATCGTGCTCGGCCGGGTCGCCGTCTTCGAGGGGGACACCGCTGTCTACCTGCACCGTCGCGCCAGCGACCTGCCGCCCGCCGTCGGTGTGCTCGTCGAGTACGCCGGTGCCGGCGACGAGGCTGCCCGTGGTGTCGCGATGCAGATCGCTGCGATGCGCCCGCAGTACGTCTCGCGGGACGACGTACCGGCCGACGTGGTCGCCAAGGAGCGGGAGATCGCCGAGGCGACGGCGCGTGAGGAGGGCAAGCCCGAGGGTGCCCTGGCCAAGATCACCGAAGGTCGCCTCAACGGGTTCTTCAAGGAGGTCGCCCTGCTCGAGCAGCCGTCGGTGCAGGACTCCAAGAAGAGTGTGAAGTCCGTGCTGGACGAGGCAGGCGTACGCGTCTCCCGGTTCGCCCGGTTCGAGGTCGGGCAGAGCTGACCAGCACCGCCGCCGAGGGATCGTCGAGTTCGTTCTGACCAGGCAGTGACCGCCGAGGAGGCCGCCCGATGGAGTCGAGCACAGCATGGAGCTGAGCACAGTGTCCACTGATGCGGCGATTACCGATCCGGCCTCGGCGGAGGTCTCCGACGGCGGCGGTGGCTACCGCCGGGTGCTGCTGAAGCTCTCCGGCGAGGCCTTCGGTGGAGGCAAGCTGGGGGTCGACCCTGACATCGTCAGCTCCCTGGCCGTCCAGATCGCCAAGGTCGTCCGCGACGGCGTGCAGGTGGCGATCGTGGTGGGCGGCGGCAACTTCTTCCGTGGTGCAGAGCTGCAACAGCGGGGCATGGACCGCAGCCGCGCCGACTACATGGGCATGCTCGGCACGGTGATGAACTGCCTGGCGCTGCAGGACTTCCTGGAGAAGGCCGGAGTCGAGACCCGCGTGCAGACCGCGATCACCATGGGCCAGGTCGCCGAGCCCTACATCCCCCGCCGGGCGGTGCGGCACCTCGAGAAGGGCCGGGTCGTGATCTTCGGTGCCGGCTCCGGGATGCCGTACTTCTCCACCGACACAGTGGCGGCCCAACGCGCGCTCGAGATCGGCGCCGAGGCGATCCTGATGGGCAAGCAGGGCACGGACGGCGTGTACGACTCCGATCCCAACGAGAACCCGCGCGCGGTAAAGTTCGGTTTTCTCTCCTACGACGAGTTCCTGTCCCGCGGGCTCCGCGTGGCCGACGCGACCGCGATCAGCCTGTGTCGCGACAACGCGATGCCGATCGTGGTGTTCGAGCTGATGTGTGAGGGCAACATCGCCCGCGTCGCCGCAGGTGAGAGGATCGGCACGGTCGTGGGCGAGACGCATCCCTGACTCGCCCACCCACCGAGATTGCCCAGCGAGGGGCCACACCAACGAGGAGCCGGCGTGATCGACCAGACCCTGCGCGATGCAGACCAGAGGATGAGCAAGGCCGTCGGTGTCGGCAAGGAGGAGTTCGCGGCCATCCGGACGGGCCGCGCGCACCCGGCGATGTTCAGCAAGCTGACGGCTGAGTACTACGGCACACCCACGCCGATCCAGCAGCTGGCGTCCTTCCAGTCGCCGGAGGCACGCACCGTGCTGATCCAGCCCTACGACCGCACCGCTTCCGCGGCCATCGAGCGGGCCATCCGCGACTCCGACCTCGGCGTGAACCCGACCGACGACGGCAACGTCATCCGGGTCACGATGCCCGAGCTCACCGAGGAGCGCCGCAGGGAGTACATCAAGGTCGCCAAGGCCAAGGCCGAGGAGGCCCGGGTCTCGATACGCAACATCCGCCGGCACGCCAAGCAGACCCTCGACAAGATGGTCAAGGACTCCGAGGTCGGTGAGGACGACGTCAACGCCGCGGAGAAGCGGCTCGACGGCATGACCAAGAAGCACGTGGAGGAGATCGACGAGCTGATCAGGCACAAGGAAGCCGAGCTGCTCGAGGTCTGACTGATTCGATGCCCCCCTCCAGTCCGGGCGCGGAACACTCGGCCGCATCCTCACCGGAGCCGAAGCCGAGCCGTGCCGGCCGCGACCTGCCTGCGGCGATCGGTGTCGCGGTGGTGCTGCTGGCGCTGATCGCCGCATCGCTGTTCTTCGAGAAGTCGCTGTTCCTGCTCGTGGTCGGTGCCGCGCTCCTGGTCGCCGTCTGGGAGCTGCGCGGCGCTTTGGCCACCAACGGCACCTCGGTCCCCGTCGTACCCGTCGCCGGTGGCGGCTTGGTGATGCTGGTATTGGCCTATCTCGTGGGGTCCACCGCGGTGGCGGCCACCCTTGCCGGCACGGTGCTGGCGACGGCGCTGTGGTGTCTGGGCAAAGGGGCGCGCGGATTCGTCCGCGACCTGACAGCCGCGGTGTTCGTGACCATCTACGTGCCGTTCCTGATGTCGTTCGTGCTGCTGATGCTGCGGTCCGACGACGGCGCGTGGCGCGTAGTCACCTTCATCCTCGTCACGATCGCCAGCGACATCGGGGGTTACGCGGTCGGGGTGCTGGCCGGCAAGCACCCGATGGCGCCCACGATCAGCCCGAAGAAGTCGTGGGAGGGGTTCACCGGCTCGGCGGTCTCGTGCGCCGTTGCCGGCTGGGCGACCGTGGTCTTCCTGCTCGACGGTCGCTGGTGGGCAGGCGTGCTGCTCGGCCTGGTCACGGTGGTCACGGCGACGCTGGGCGACCTCGTCGAGTCACTGATCAAGCGTGACCTCGGCATCAAGGACATGAGCAGCCTGCTGCCCGGGCACGGCGGCATCATGGACCGGCTCGACTCGCTGCTCGCGACGGTCGCGTTCGCGTGGGCGATCCTGTACTGGCTGGTGTGAGGCGCCGCGCCGCCGCGCCGGCGTACGTCTTTCACGGATCCGTAAACCGCGGTCGGCGTACACGCTGTAACGCGTCCTTCTTCCACGGAGTCGTGGAAGAAGGCGCGGCGCTTGGCGCCCATGGGACAATCGACGTGCCATGTCAAACACCCGCAGCCTGCCCCTGGTCTTCGACGAGCCGCGCGGGCGGAAGAAGCCGCCGCGACACCTCGCCGACCTCACCCTCGCCGAGCGCAAGGCCGCCATCGCGGCCGCCGGGCTGCCGGGGTTCCGCGCGACCCAGGTCTCCAAGCACTACTTCGAGCGGCTGGTCGACGATCCGTCGGCGATGACCGACCTGCCCGGTGACATTCGCGAGGAGCTGGTCGCCGAGCTGATGCCGAGCCTGCTCACCCCGTTGAGCAGCAAGAGCGCGGACCGCGGCACGACCGTCAAGACACTGTGGCGGCTGTTCGACGGCGCCTTGGTCGAGTCGGTGCTGATGCGCTATCCCGGCCGCACGACGATGTGCGTGTCGTCGCAGGCGGGCTGTGGCATGGCCTGCCCGTTCTGCGCCACCGGCCAGGGCGGCCTGCAACGCAACCTGTCCGCCGCCGAGATCGTGGAGCAGGTCGTCGTCGGCGCGCGCGCCCTGGCGCGTGGTGAGGTGCCGGGCGGTCCGGGGCGGGTCTCCAATGTCGTGTTCATGGGCATGGGGGAGCCGATGGCAAACTACCGGGCGCTGATGAGTGCGGTGCGCCGCATCACCGCGCCGTCGCCCGAGGGACTCGGCATCTCCGCTCGCGGCGTCACCGTGTCGACGGTCGGGCTGGTGCCCCGGATGCGGGAGCTGGCCACCGAGGGCCTGCCGGTCACGCTCGCGCTGTCGCTGCACGCGCCCGACGACGAGCTGCGCAACGAGCTGGTGCCGGTCAACACCCGGTGGAGCGTGCACGAGGCCGTGCAGGCAGCTTACGAGTACGCCGAGACGACCAAGCGCCGGGTCTCGATCGAGTACGCCATGATGCGCGGCATCAACGACCAGGCGTGGCGCGCGGACCTGCTGGCGGACGTGCTGACCACCTACGGCGACTGGGGTTGGGTGCACGTCAACCTGATCCCGCTCAACCCGACGCCGGGCTCGAGGTGGACCGCGTCCGACCCGGCCGACGAGGCCGAGTTCGTCCGCCGCCTCGAGGCCAGGGGAGTGCCGACCACGGTCCGCGACACGCGTGGACAGGACATCGACGGCGCCTGCGGGCAGCTGGCCGCGACCCAGGTGTGACGACTCCTATTGAGAGGTGACCACGATGCACAGTGCCGACGTGCTGGCCGATGCGTTCAGCCGAATCCAAGATGCCGTACACGGAGCCGTCGAGGGACTCACGTCCGAGGAG
>DASSKO010000136.1:0-9756 GCA_035690425.1 Nocardioidaceae bacterium | reverse complement strand
CACCCAGCGCAAGGCCGGTATCGACGGCGGCAGGACCGCCGCGCTCGAGCCGCACGAGCTCGAGGACAAGTACTTCATGCTGCGGGTGCGCATCGACGGTGGCCAGCTCAACGTCGAGCAGCTGCGGGTGATCGCTGACATCTCGACCACCTACGCCCGCGACACCGCCGACATCACCGACCGGCAGAACATCCAGCTGCACTGGGTGCAGATCGAGGACGTGCCGGCGATCTGGAAGCGGCTCGAATCGGTCGGGCTGTCCACGCAGGAGGCGTGCGGCGACTGCCCCCGCGTCGTGCTCGGAAGCCCGGTGGCCGGTATCGCCGCCGACGAGATCATCGACCCGACGTGGGCGATCGACGAGATCGAGAGCCGCTTCATCGGCAGCCCCGAGTTCTCCAACCTCCCGCGCAAGTACAAGACCGCACTCACCGGCCATCCCAGCCAGGACGTGGTCCCGGAGATCAACGACATCGCCTTCGTCGGGGTCGAGCACCCCGAGCACGGCCCTGGGTTCGACGTGTGGGTCGGCGGCGGGCTGTCGACCAACCCCAAGCTGACCCAGCGGCTGGGCGCCTGGGTGCCGCTGGAGGAGGCGCCCGCCATCTGGTGGGGCGTGACCAGCATCTTCCGCGACTACGGCTACCGGCGGCTGCGCAGCCGCGCGCGGCTGAAGTTCCTGGTCGACGACTGGGGCGCGGAGAAGTTCCGGGATGTGCTCGAGAACGAGTACCTCGGGCGCAAGCTGATCGACGGGCCGGCGCCGCCGACGCCGCCGTACTCCGGCGACCACGTCGGTGTCAGCAAGCAGAAGGACGGCCGGTTCTTCATCGGTGCCACCCCTACCGCGGGGCGCATCTCCGGCACCCAGCTGGCCAAGCTGGCCGACATCGTCGCCGACCACGGCTCCGCCCGGCTACGGACCACGCCGTACCAGAAGATCCTGGTGCTCGACGTCGACGAGGAGCGGGTGGAGTCGCTGGTCGAGGCATTGGATGGCATCGGACTGTCCGCCCGGCCCTCCGCCTGGCGGCGTAACACGATGGCGTGCACCGGTATCGAGTACTGCAAGCTCGCGATCGTGGAGACCAAGGCGAGGGCCCAGGCGCTCATCGACGAGCTCGAGCAGCGAATCCCCGAGCTGGACAGCCCGATCACCGTGAACCTCAACGGCTGCCCCAACTCCTGCGCCCGTATCCAGGTGGCCGACATCGGCCTGAAGGGACAGCTGGTCCTCGACGACGACGGCAACCAGGTCGGTGGCTACCAGGTGCACCTCGGCGGCGGCCTCGGGCTCGACCAGGGGTTCGGGCGCAAGCTGCGCCAGCACAAGGTGACCTCGGTCGGCCTGACCGACTACGTCGAGCGAGTCGTGCGCAACTACCTGGAGCATCGCGAGACTGGTGAACGGTTCGCCCCCTGGGTGGCCCGCGCGGACGAGGACCTGTTGAAGTGAGCGGGTTCGCCATCGCGCACCACTGCCCCTACTGCGGCGGCGAGGAGCTGCGACCGCACGAGGACCAGCACGGCGCCTGGGAGTGCCGTGAGTGCCTGCGAGCCTTCAGCGTCAAGCTGATCGGCCTGCTCGCACCACCCAACACATCCGCACCCAACACACCCACATCCAACAGACCGGGGAGGGCACAGCCATGAGCGCGGTCGACCTCGGCACGCCACGCGTGCAGACCCGCGCCCGGAGCAAGGACGAGCTGCGCGAGCTTGCGGGCATCGCCGGCGCCGAGCTGGAGCTGGCTCCCGCCGAGCTGATCGTCGAATGGGCGGCGGACACCTTCGGCGACCGCTTCTGCATCACGTCCTCGATGGCCGACGGCGTGCTGGCGCACCTCGCGTCGAGCGTCGTACCCGGCATCGAGGTGGTGTTCCTCGACACCGGCTACCACTTTGCCGAGACCCTCGGCACCCGCGACGCGGTTGCGGCGACGCTGCCGGTCAACGTGCGCACGGTGCAGCCCGAGCAGAGCGTGGCCGAGCAGGACGCGGAGTACGGCAAGGACCTGTTCGCCCGCGATCCCGACCGGTGCTGCGCCCTGCGCAAGGTCGCGCCGCTGGAGCAGGGGCTGGCCGGGTACGACGCGTGGGCGACCGGGCTGCGTCGGGAGGAGACCCACAACCGGGTGATCGCGCCGGTCGTCGGCTGGGACGAGGACAAGGGCAAGGTCAAGGTCTCGCCGCTCGCCCGCTGGACGCAGGACGACATGGACCGCTACATCAAGGACAACGGTGTCCTCGTCAACCCGCTGCAGTACGACGGCTACCCGTCCATCGGCTGCTGGCCGTGCACGCGCCGCGTCGCAGCGGGTGAGGATCCGCGCAGTGGCCGGTGGGCCGGCACGGGCAAGACCGAGTGCGGGATCCACGCATGACGGCACGGACTATTGGGAGGACATCACCATGACTGCACCCGCCTTGGTGGCCCTGGCGCACGGCAGCCAGAACCCGCGCTCGGCCGCGACCGTGCATGCCCTGACGCAGCGAGTCTCCTCGATGCGACCCGACCTGCGCGTCGAGGCAGCCTTCCTCGACCACTGCGATCCCTCGCCCACAGCGGTCTTCGAACGGTTGGTGGCCGACGGCTACGAGGAGATCGTCGTCGTCCCACTGCTGCTGACCTCGGCGTTCCACGCGCGGGTCGACGTGCCGGGCGTCATCGACGAGGCGACCCGTCGGCACCCCGGGCTCCGCATCCGGGTCAGCGACGTACTCGGAGACGCCGCGCCCTCGGCCGGGTTGCTCGACGTGCTCGACCGGCGGCTGCGTACGGCGCTGAAAACCGCGCGCGCCACCGAGATCGACGCGCTGGTGCTGGCTGCGGCCGGCTCGAGCGACCCGCTCGCCAACGCGGCGGTGAGCCGGCTGGCACGGCTGTGGGGCACTCGGCACAAGCTGCCGGCGATGGCGGCCTTCGCCTCGGCCGCTCCCCCTGCCACCGGGGAGGCCGTGCGGGAGTTCCGTCGGCAGGGCCGTCGGCACGTGGCGGTCGGCAGCTACTTCATCGCACCGGGGTTCCTGCCGGAGCGGGCCGACGAGCTGGCCGTCGAGGCCGGCGCGATCGCAGTCGCCGATCCGCTCGGCGACGACCCCGAGGTGGCCTGGCTGCTGCTGACCCGCTACACGGTCGCCGCCGTCGAGCTGGTCCCGTTGCCGGCCTGACGCCGGCGCACGACCTCCTCCCGTCACCGTCCGCGCGAGGTCGCGGCGACCGCCTCCGACCACAGCGTCAGCCCCTGGTCGATCTGGTCGGCGCTGACCACGAGCGGCGGGATCACCCGCACGACGTTGCCGTAAGGCCCGCAGAGCAGCAGCAGCAGGCCGCGCGCCGCTGCCTCCTGCTGGGCGCGCAAGGCACCAGCGGGATCGGGCGCGCCGGAGGCGTCGGTGAACTCGCTCGCCTGCATCAGGCCGAGGCCCCGGACGTCGCCGATGCCCGTGGTGTCGGCTGCGGTCTTCTCCAGCCCAGCGTGCAGTTGGGCGCCGCGGTCGGCCGCGTTGGCCACCAGCCCCTCGTCCTCGATCACCTGCAGGGTGGCGAGCGCGGCCGCACATGCCACCGCGTTGCCGCCGTAGGTGCCGCCCTGGGAGCCGGGCCAGGCCTTGCTCATCAGCTCCGTGGAGGCGGCGATCGCCGACAACGGGAAGCCGCTGGCCAGCCCCTTCGCGGTGACCACGATGTCGGGACGTACGTCGAAGTGCTGGTGCCCCCAGAACCTGCCGGTGCGACCGAACCCGGTCTGCACCTCGTCGACCACGAGCAGCAGACCGTGCCGATCGGCACGCTCCCGCAGCCCTGCCATGAACCGCGAGTTGGCCGGGACGTAGCCGCCCTCGCCGAGCACCGGCTCCACCACCAGCGCGGCGGTGTCGGCCGGTGCGCTCACGGTGGCCAGGGTGTAGTCGAGCTCGCGCAGCGCGAAGTCCGTAGCGGTCTCCTCGTCCCACCCGTAGCGGTAGGCGGAGGGGAACGGTGAGACCACGACGCCGCCCATCAGCGGGGAGAAGCCGGCGCGGAACTTGGTGCCCGAGGTGGTCATCGCCGCGGCCCCCATCGTGCGGCCGTGGAAGGAGCCGTGGAAGACGATCACGTTGCTGCGGCCGGTGGACTGCCGGGCGAGACGCACCGCCGCCTCCACCGCCTCGCTGCCGGAGTTGAGGAAGAACAGCGCATCGAGGCTCTCCGGCAGCACGTCACCGAGCCGTTCGCTGAGCTCGAGCAGAGGCCGGTGCATCACGGTCGTGTACTGACCGTGGATCAGGGTGGCCACCTGCCGCTGCGCCGCCTCCACCACCCGGGGGTGGCAGTGCCCCGTGCTGGTCACGCCGATCCCGGCGGTGAAGTCGAGATAGGCACGACCGTCCTCGTCGTAGAGGTGCACGCCCTCGCCGCGGGCGGCGAGCACGGGAGTGGCCTGCTTCAACATCGGCGAGAGTTGCGCCATGACTTACTCCAGAGACGATTGTCGACAATCCTAGGACCAACAATGAATCACGCGTAGCTCGTGAGCGAAAGAGGGCGGGCCCGGTGAATTCTTCCGAAGCCGACCGAGTACGTCGCGATGGCGCTGCGCTGACGGGGGGCGATCAGCTGCTGAGCTCGGCGTACGCCGTGGTGAGGCGCCGCAACGCGTCCTGCATGTGCGCGTCGAGCAGCGCGACCAGGCGCCTCTTGTCCTTGGTGCGGACCGCCTCGACGATCAGGCCGTGCTCGTCGACCACCTCTTTGGGGAACTCGTATGCCTCGGCCATGGCCGAGATGCACATCCGGGTCTCGACCAGCAGCGTGCGCGTCATCCGGACCAGCCGAAGGCTTCCCGACTCCGCGACGAAGGCCTCGTGGAACTCCAGGTCGGCCTCGCTCAGGGCTCGCCGGTCGTTGTCGTCGGCGGCGCGGTACATGCGCTCGTGCACCTCCGCGAGCCGGTCGGCGACCTGGGAGACGTCGTCGCGTTGCAGCATCAGATGCGCGGCAGCGTGCTCGATCACCTGCCGCACCCGGTAGACGTCGAGGATGCCGGCCTCGTCGAGCTCGATGACGAACAGCCCACGGTGCCGCTCGCTGCGCAGCAGGCCCTCCTGGACCAGTCGCTGCATCGCCTCCCGCAGCGGCCCGCGGCTGACCCCGAGCTGCGCGGCCAGCTCCGCCTCGCCGAGCTGCGTGCCCGACTCGAGGGTCCCGCGCATGATGGCCGCGCGCAGCTCGTCGGCGATGATGCCGGCCGTGGACTTCCGATCGACCGGCTCGATGCCTTCCAGGCCCATGGTGCGTCTCCCCCTCAGTACGGCACTGGTAGGTGCGTCTTCGTTGCAGCGCTGCGAAACAACGACCCTAGTCCGTCCCGCGAGGCGGTGTTGCCCAGCAGCCGGAGACCCTCCCACGCCGTCACCTGGTTCGCGGTGAGGACCGGTTTGCCGACCGCCGCCTCCAGGTCCTCCAGCCAGGCGATGGTGTGCAGCGCCGTGTCGGGCAGCAACAGCGCCGCCGCGTCCGGGTGATCGTTGGCCGTCGCCAGCTCGAGTACGGCGTCGCGTCCGAGTGTGCCGACCTCGGCAGCGGTGATGATGCCGTGGCTGGTGCGGCGCACCACCTCGATGCCGCCGGCGGCCAGGAAGTCGACGAACGCCGCGGTGACGTCGTCGGGGTAGGTGGCGGCGACCGCGACCCGGTCGATGTCGAGCGCCCGGGTCGCGCGAGCGAAGGCCAGCGAGGTGCTCGACGCGGGCACGCCGAGCCGTCGGCCCACGGCGTCGGCCTGGGCATGCGCGCCCTTCCACCCGAACACGAAACTACCGCTCGTGCACGCCCACACCGCCGCGTCGACGTGGTGGCGGCGCAGCGCCTCGGCGCCCTGGGCGAGTCGCTCGGGACCGCCGAGATCGAGCAGCGCATCGACGCGATGTGCGTCCTCCCCCACCGAGGTGTGCTCGACGAGCAACGAGACGTCACCGAGCGCCTGCTCGAGCAGCGGGTAGTCGTCCTCGGCCGAGTAACCGGGGTAGAGCATTCCTACGGTCCCCAAGGTCGGCACCGCACACCTCCGTTCATCCGGGTCGACGCAGTTGTCGACAATCCTACGACTGGTCGCGAGCGTCGAGGCTCAGACCGCGACATCCGGCTGCCACCGCAGCGCGTCGTCCAACAGCCGCTGGCCGTAACCGATCGCGCGGTCGCCGAGACCCCGCGACGCCGCCCACATCGTCACCTGGTTGGCGGTGAGCACGGGCTTGCCCAGCTCTGCCTCCAGCGGCGCGATGACGTCGTAGGTCGGCACATTGGTGCAGCTGACGAAGATGGCCTCTGCGTCTGGATGGTCGGCCGCGCGCACCAGCCGCACCACCTCGTCGTAGCTGACCTTCCAGATGGCCCCGGTGAGCCCGAGGTGCGCGCCGCCCACGGTGTCCACACCGGCCTCGCCGAGGAAGTCCAGCAACCGCCACGCCAGGCCGTCGATGTATGGCGTGGCCACCGCCAACGTGCGCACCTGCAGATGCTCCAGCGCCTGCAGCAGCGCCCCCGACGTGGTGACCGCAGCGTCGAAGCCGGCGAACATCAGCTGCTCGCGCAGCAGCTTCTCACCGGCCAGGCCGTCGACGAAGCTGCCCGACGCGCACATGTAGGCACACATGCGCGAGGCGACCGTCGACAGCTCGACCGCGGCCTGGCCCACCAGCACCTGGTCGCTGACCGCGTGCGCCATGGCGAGGGTGACGGGCACGGGCACGAACCCCATCCGGTTGACGTGCAGGCTGATGCCGTCCGGGGCCCAGCGCCACAGCTCCTTGTCCAGTGCGAAGTCACTCGGAACGACGATCCCGAGCCCGGACAGCTCGCGTGGTCCGGGAACGCTCTCCGCGGCCATCTGCCAGGCCCCTAGATCTCGTGCCGCTCGAAAAGCAGCCGCTCGCCGACGCTGCCGGAGCGCCAGACGTCGTGGCAGGCCGGCGCCATCTCGTCGAGCCCCTCGACGATGGTCGCCCACACGTTGCCGACCACCCAGCCCATGTCGGCGTTGAGCAGCAGGTTGTTGCGTCCGTAGAAGATCGCCAGGTCGATGGCGCCCGGGAGGCCCTCGACACCCACGTCGTCGCGGAACGCACGGTCGAGGACGCCGGCGGCGAAGTCGAAGTACATGACGTCAGCGGGAATCGGGGTCACGGTGGTGTTCTCCGGCCCCGGTGGTTCGGCGGCGAACCGCGGAACCATCGTGTAGACCTCGTTGCGCGCGTACTTGGCGTGGAACGCGTCGCCGCTCAGCGGGAGGGCGTCCCACACCGCTGCGCAGGTCCGCGGTGCCTCGGTCTCCAGCAGCCGGGCGACACACGAGACGTCTCGCTTCTCCAGGGTGATGCGAACGAATCGCGCCATGGGACTCGCCCTCCTACAATTGGTAGATTGTTGACAATCCTACGACTCGATCGTAGCGTGTCAATCGCCCTGGCGCGGCGATTTTGATGAGAGTCTTGCTGCGTCATGGAAGGCGGTACAAGGAAGGTGGGACGAGCGGTGGCGCCAGCTGCGAACCCCGCGGTCGCCGTGCTCTGCGCGGACCACCGCCCTCCCGGCATGGCCACCGTGGAGGAACAGGCCGAGGTTCGCTACACCAACGCCGACGACCTGGCCGACGCCATCGACGGAGCCGACGCGCTCTTCGTCTGGGACTTCTTCTCCACAGCGGTAGCCGACGCCTGGACGGCGTCCGGGGCGATCAGCTGGATCCATGTCGCCAGCGCGGGCGTCGACCGGCTGCTGTTCCCGGCCTTGGTCGACAGCGACGTGGTCGTCACCAACTCACGCGGCGTCTTCGAACGGCCGATCGCCGAGTACGTCCTGGGGCTGCTGCTCGCGTTCGCCAAGGATTTGCCCGGCACGCTGCGCGCGCAGGAAGCCGGGCGTTGGGTGCACCGCGAGACCCAGGGCCTGGGCGGCCGGCGTGCGCTCGTCGTGGGCTCAGGCCCGATCGGGCGCGAGATCGGCCGGCTGCTGGCGGCGGTGGGGGTCGAGGTAAGCCTGGTCGGGCGGGCCCGCCGCGACTCCGACAGCGACTTCGGCGTGGTGCACGCGTCCACCGATCTGCTGTCGCTGCTGCCCGACGCCGACTACGTGGTGGCGGCCGCGCCGCTGACCGATGCGACCCGCGGCATGTTCGGCGCCGAGGCGTTCGCTGCGATGCGGCCCGGCGCGCGTTTCGTCAACATCGGACGTGGCCAGCTCGTCGACGAAGCGGCGCTGGTGGACGCGCTGCGCTCCGGCCGGATCGCCGGAGCTGCGCTGGACGTGTTCGCGCAGGAGCCGCTGCCGGCCGGTCACCCGCTGTGGACCCTGGACGGCGTACTCGTCTCCCCGCACATGGCGGGTGACGTCGTCGGCTGGCACGACGACCTGGCCCGCCTCTTCGTCGCCAACTTCGGCCGTTGGCGCTCCGGCGCCCCGCTGCACAACATCGTCGACAAGCGCCTCGGCTACGTGCCTGGCAGCTGACCACCTCAGGGAGGACGCATGACCGACGGGCTGCCCACCGCCACCGAGCTGGCCGATGGCTACCGCAGCGGTGACCTCTCCCCGGTCGAGGCCACCAAGGCCGCACTCCAGCGCATCGACGAGACCGACGCCGAGCTCAACGCGTTCTGCCTGGTCGATGCCGACAGCGCCCTCGCGCAGGCCGCGGCCTCGGAGCGGCGCTGGCGCAGCGGCGAGCCGCTGGGGCCGGTCGACGGCGTCCCGACCGCGATCAAGGACCTGTTCATCACCAAGGGCTGGCCGACGCTGCGGGGCTCTCGGCTGATCCGTTCCGACCAGCCCTGGGCCGAGGACGCCCCGAGCGTCGCACGGCTGCGTGACAGCGGAGCCGTCTTCGTCGGCAAGACCACGACCCCGGAGCTCGGCTGGAAGGGCGTCACCGACAGCCTGCGGCACGGGATCACCCGGAACCCGTGGGATCCCAGCCGCACCTCGGGGGGCTCCAGCGGTGGTGCGGCGGTGGCTGTGGCGGTGGGCGCCAGCCCGCTCTCGCTGGGCACCGACGGGGGCGGGTCGGTGCGGATCCCGGCGAGCTTCTGCGGGGTGTTCGGCATGAAGCCCACCTATGGCCGGATCCCGCTGTTCCCGGCCAGCCCCTTCGGCACGCTGGCGCACGCCGGGCCGATGACCTGGACCGTCGAGGACTCCGCGCTGCTGCTCGACGTCGTCAGCCAGCCCGACAGCCGCGACTGGTCACAGCTGGCACCTCCCCCGGCCTCCTTCCACGCCGGCCTCGACGACGGAGTCGCCGGGCTTCGGGTCGCCTTCAGCCCCACGCTCGGGTACGTCGACGTGGACCCGGAGGTCGCCGCGATCGTGCAACGGGCCGCGTCGGTGTTCTCCGAGCTCGGCGCACATGTGGAAGAGGTCGACCCGGGCTTCGGTGACCCGATCGAGGCGTTCGACGTGCTCTGGTACGCCGGCGTCGCGAAGGTGCTGGCGGCCTTCCCCCGGGAGGCCCGCGGCGAGGTCGAGCCGGCGCTGGCGCAGGTGTGCGAGCAGGGTGAGACCTATTCGGCGCTGGACTATCTGGAGGCGACGGCGCAGCGGATGGCGCTGGGGGTGGCGATGGGCCGGTTCCACGACAGCTACGACCTGCTGCTGACGCCGACGCTTCCCCGGGTGGCCTTCGAGGCCGGCGTCGAGGTGCCTGCGGACTCCACGGCACCCCGCTGGACGAGCTGGACGCCGTTCAGCTATCCCTTCAACCTCACCCAGCAGCCGGC
>DASSKO010000135.1:0-8829 GCA_035690425.1 Nocardioidaceae bacterium | reverse complement strand
TGACTGGGCGGACCTCCTTGCGGGCGCCGGAGTACTCGCCGATCTCGTCCTCGGTCAGCGACGTGCGGCGCACCAGCTCGTCGCGCCACTGGCGGGCCGCCACGGTGTTGGTGACCAGGATGAGCGTGGTCGCTTGCGCTTGCGCCATTGCGGCGGCTCCGACGATCGTCTTGCCTGCGCCGCAGGGCAGCACGACCACGCCGGATCCGCCGTGCCAGAAGGACTCCGCGGCATCGTGCTGGTACCCCCGAAGCGACCAGCCGTCTTCGCGCAGGTCGATCGGGTGCGCCTCGCCGTCGACGTACCCCGCATAGTCCTCCGCAGGCCAGCCCAGCTTGAGTAGCGCCTGCTTGAGGTTGCCGCGCTCGGAGGGGTGCACCAGCACGGTCGACTCGTCGAGGCGCTCGCCGAGCATCGGCTTGATCTTCTTCGCGCGCAGCACCTCCTCGAGCACCGGCCGGTCGGTGGTGGTGAGCACCAGGCCGTGCGTGGGGTGCTTGTCGAGGCGCAGCCGACCGTAGCGGGCCATCGTCTCGGCGACGTCGACGAGCAGCGCATGGGGCACGGAGTAGCGGGAGTACTCCAGCAGCGTGTCGACGACCTGCTCGGCGTCGTGGCCGGCAGCGCGCGCGTTCCAGAGCCCGAGCGGGGTGAGCCGGTAGGTGTGGATGTGCTCGGGGGAGCGCTCCAGCTCCGCGAACGGCGCGATCGCCTTGCGGGCGTCCTGAGCGCGCTCGTGGTCGACCTCGAGCAGCAGGGTCTTGTCGGACTGGACGATCAGCGGTCCGTCGTTCATGCGCCGCCCCCCGCGGCCGCGAGCTGCTTCTGCCGGGCCCGGTAGGCCGCGACGTTGGCGCGCGAGGAGCACCGGTCCGAGCAGTAGCGCCGCGACTGGTTCGGGGAGGTGTCCACGAACACGCTGTCGCACGGGCTGGCGTGACACACCCCGAGCCGGCTCGCGCCCAGGTCGCAGACCAGCGTGGCCAGCCCCATCAGCGACTCGGCGATCAGCAGCTCGGACACCGAGGAGGACCGGTCCGCGACGTGCATGTGCCATCGCTCGCCGCCCTTGCTGCCGGCGATGTACGGCGTGACCGGGTGCTTGGCCAGCAGCGCGTTGAGCTGGTCCACCACGGCGCCCTCCTCACCGGCGTCGGAGGCCTCGAAGACCGACCGCAGCTCCTTGCAGAACCGGCGCAGGTTGGTCGCGTCCCGCTCGGTCACGTCGGCGTGCAGCCAGGCCCGGTCGTGCAGCACCGCGAGCAGCCCGTCGGCATCGTCGAGGTCTCCGTTGACGAGCTCGGCAGCGCGTTCGGCGTAACGAACAAAGTCCATGCGTGCAGGTTACCGGCACGCTCAACCCGGTCTGTCAGGTAAGACCTAGAGCGGCTTGACCGCGGTGATCCGGTGCACCGCGAAGCTGCGCACTTCCTCGACCCGGCGGTCGAACGCCGACAGCCAGCCGCCCTCCACCTTGACCGGGTCGACCACCCGCTCGACGGTGGCGCCGTGGTTGTCGACGTACCCGATCCACACCCGGCTGCCGGCCTCCACGGCCTCGCGCAGCACCGCCAGCGTCGCGCTCGGGCTGCCGGACGCGGCGGACTCCCGCGGCCGGTGCGCGGCGGCCTCGTCGCCGGCCCGGATCGCGGTCACCGTCGCAGACGCGTGGGCGGTGGCCCGAGCCGCGGTCCTGGCCGCGCCGCCGGTGCGGGTGCGCGGCGACCGGGCCCGGTGCCCCTCTCGGCGCGCCAGCCGCACGGTCCCGTCCGGTGCCTCCACGACGGGTGCGGCGCCGAGCTCACGCAGCCGGGGCAGGAGTACGTCGAGGGGCACGTCGGTCACCACCACGGTCGGCGCGATGCGGCGCAGCCGGAGCGAGGATGCCTTGGGGTGGTGCACCAGCTCGGCGAGGGCGGTCTCGTCGTCGCTGCGCAGGAACGCCTCGGCGGCCCCGGCGCGGATGGTGCCGAACCGTCGGGCGACGTCGTCGACGAGGTACACCAGCGGCTGCGGCACCGGGGTCCTGGACGCCCCGGCCACGAACTCGTGGATCTCCGCCGCGGACCAGCCGGCGTCGAACGCCCGTCGTACCGACGCCGTGGTGAACCGGTAGACCGTCGCCCCGCCCCGCGACTCCACGTCGGCCATCGCGGCGAGCCGGCGGGCCAGGTCCTGCTCGAGCGGGCCGGGCGCGACCGCGGTCAGGTCGGCCTGCAGCAGCACGTGGTCGACCGGCTCGGGCAGCAGCGGCTCGAGCGCGGCCGGGGCCGAGTGCGCCGGGTCGTCGGCCTCCAGCAGCGCGCGGCCGTGCGCGGAGAGCCCGTCCAGCCCGGTCACGCCGACCACGGCGGCCTCGGCCATCGCCCAGGCGACTGCCTCGGAGCGCTGCGGCGGGCGGCGCGGGCGGAGCCACTTCATCCGCGAGGCCAGGGAGGCGACGCCGGTGCCGGCGGCGAGCACCTGGCCCTTCGGCAGCGCGGCGAGCTGGGCCAGCGCGGCCCGGCGGGTGTCCGGCAGCCAGCCGCGCTCCAGGTCCGAGGCGAGCGCGTTCCACCGACCCTTGCCGCCCGGCTCCCGGGCTCCGATCAGCCCGACCAGGCGCGGGGTGTCCAGCCAGGCGGAGGCGAGCCGGGCCCAGCGGTCCGCGACCGAGCCGGCCGTCCAGACGTCGAACGTGTCGGTGGGCAGCCAGGCGGCGTCCAGGTCGTCGGTGCCGCCCACGGCGAGCAGGCCGGCCGCGGCGGCCAGCTCGATGTGCAACGCGGCGGTCGCCTCGTCCACGTGCAGCAGCTCCGCGGTCGCCTTCAGGTCGCGCACCCCGAGACCGCCGCCGCGCAGCACCGCCGGAGGCGCGATGCCCCAGTGCTCGAGGAGCAGCTCGATGCGCCGCACCAGCTCGAAGGCGGCGCCGGCCGCGGCCCCGTCCACCAGCTTCTGGCTGCGGTCGGAGGTGAGCAGCTCGGGCACCTCGTCGACCCTTGCCCGCGTCGTGCTCCCTCCGCGCAGCGCGACGGCCACCTCCATCGGTACCGCGACGTGCCGGTGGTCGCGGGCGATCACCAGCCCGCGGGTGAGCAGCTGGTCGACCGGGGCGGTCGCGTCGCTGCGGGACACCTCCCGGTCGGTGTCCTCGACGGTGCCCTCCATCGGCCCGCGCTCGAGATGCTCGAGGATGGCGCGGGCGTTGTCGTCGACCTCGTCGACCAGGGCCATCACGGCCGCGGAGTCGGCGAGGTGCTCGGCGATCGCGGCGATGTCCTTCTGCCGGTCGCCGGAGACGCTGACCCCCAGGTCCCGCGCCAGGGTGGTGACGCGCTTGGGGCCGTACGACGCGAGGAGGGTCGCCGCCGAAGGACCCAGTCCGCTGACCGTCGTACGCACCACCTCGGCGACCGCGCTGACCCCCCGCAGCTGCTCGGGGGTACCCCACAGCAGTGCTCGTGCGCGCAGGGTCTCGACCGCCTCGGTCACGGCATCCGGATCCGCGTTGACGCGGGCGTGCAGCTGGTCGGTCGTCGTGACCCCGCCGAGGGCGACCGCGGCGTCGAGCACGGCGAGCTCGAGGACGGTCAGCTGGTCGACTGCCCTCACCACGGAGGCCCGGGTCCCGGCCCGGGACGCGAGCTGGCCGGAGTCCTGCGGGGCGGGGGAGGCCAGATCCGGGCGCTCGGTCAGCAGCCGGGCGAGCTCGGCGTCCGACCAGCCCCTGAGCTGGTCGGCGAGCGAGCGCGGCGGGGTGGCCGGCGAGAGCGGCGTGGTGGATCCGGACATCCTCCCCACGGTACTGCGCCCTCCGTTGAGCTGGCGCTCGTGCGGTGTTGAGCTGGCGCTCGTGCGGTGTTGAGCTGGCGTTCGTGCTGTGTTGAGCTGGCGCTCGAGCGGTGTTGAGCTGGCGCTCGTGCGGTGTTGAGCTGGCGCTCGAGCAGGTGCGCCGGCTGTCCACAGCCGTACCGACAGGCGCTCGCCGCTCTGAATGGTTGTGGACGGCAAATCGGGAGACCGCCCAAAGGAGCGCTCCGGGGGCCGGCAGCAGATCGAGCCGGCAGCAGATCAAAGGAGAGTTCCAGTCAATGGTGACGTCAGATCTCCTACGTCGACGTAGGTCTGCTCCGGGAGCGAGTCGGATTCGCGGAAGGTTTCCAGAGGTCGGCTCCGATCCCCCGTCGTACGACGGACAGCGGAACCGCCGTACTCCCCTCGGTGAAGGGACGTTCGACGCTGCGCGAGCGCCGGTTCAACGCTGCGGGAGCGCCGGTTCAACGCTGCGGGAGCGCCGGTTCAACACTGCGCGAGCGCCGGTTCAACGCTGCGGGAGCGCCGGTTCGACGATCAGGAGTCGGCGGAGAGCACCTGGATCACGGTCTGCCCGTTGCAGCTGCCGGAGACCCGGATCGCCCAGCGCCCTTGGTAGCCGTTCCCGACCCAGTTCGCCTCCGCGTCGTGCTCTTCGGTCTCCCCGCTCACGTGCCGGAAGCCGGCCGTGACCACGGCGTGGTTCATGAAGGAGAGGATCTTCTGGAACGGCAGCGACGAGATCGCGGTGACGATCGTGCCGTCGGCCCCGCGGTCCTCCACGTGGTACACCGTCGTGCGCGGCGGCATCGGGAACGACGACGGGAAGGCGGAGGAGGACACGTCCACGGGCTTCGCCGCCGCCTGGCACACGCTGGTGTCCGCCGCCTGCTGCAGGGCGTGGTCCGCCGCCCGCTGCGCGGTGCTCTCGCATCCGCACAGCGCGACGGCGGCCAGCACGGTCGCGCCGACGAGCGCAGCCCGGGTCCTGGGCGCCGCGAGGCGCCGGCTGCGTGAGCTGCCCGGGAACAGACGCTCGTGGCGCCCCAGGAGGCCGTGCCTCACTTGATGTCCTGCACCAGCTTGTTGTCGGCCTCGTTGGTCTCGGCGATCACGTTGTTCGGGTCCGCGACGGCCGTCACCTGTGAGGTGCTCTTGCCGGTGGCCGGCCAGCTGAACCGCAACGTCGTCGACTCGCCGGGCGCCAGGTCGGTCAGCGAGGTGAGCCCGACCTGCTTCCGGTTCGCGAGCACCTGCGTCTCGGCACCCTTCACCGGAGCCGTTCCGGTGTTCTTGACGACCGTGGTCGCGACGTACTGCCCGCCGCTGCGGGTCACCTGCAGCGATGACATCGTCAGGTTCGTGGTGGCCGGGTCGTAGGCGGAGTACAGCGTCTTGCCGGTGCTCTGCCGCGCGATCGTCGCGTACGCGTCGTGGTTGTTCTGCGACGGGTCCGTGACGCAGGCGCCGGTGCACCCGTCGGCATACGCGACCTCGGTGCGCCCGTGGTTGTCGATCGTCATGTCGATGAAGTCGAGCAGGTTGCGGTCGCTGCCGCAGGTGGTGCCTGCCGTGCAGATCGAGCCGCGCTGCACCGGGTCGTTCGGCGTGGCGTCCGTGGTGACCCAGGTCTTGCCTCCGTCGTACGTCGTGTCGACGTAGAGGTGCCAGACGCCCTTGAAGTTGGCGCTGTCCTGGTAGTTGCCGTCGGTCGGCGTGCCGAGGTAGGCGAACGAGGCGCGGTCGTCGTCGCCGGCGACCACGGTCGGGAACACCGCGTTCTGGATGTTGAACTCGGTGCCGACGATCTGGTTGTACTGCCAGGTCGCCCCCTGGTCGTGGCTGACCGCGACGCCCGGCCGGCCGTCCGCGCCGACGTACCCGAAGTACACCGTGCCGTTGGAGCCGACACCCACCGACGGGTCGGAGTCACCGGGCGTGCTGCCCGGCACGTGCTGCACCGTCCACGTGGTGCCGTTGTCCTTGGACACCACCACGGCCTGGGTGGCGCCGCACCCCTTGTTGGGCAGGTACGCCGTGCCGTCCGGGGCGACCTTGATGTGCCCGTGCAGGCCGCCGCAGTCGAGGAGGCTGTACGTCGGAACGCCCGCGCCGAAGGTGATCCCGCCGTCACGTGACACCGCGCAGAACGCGGTCGCGATGTCCTGGCTGCAGTAGTAGACCGCGTTCGGGTACAGCCCGGCCCCGCCGACGCCGCTCTGCGCGAACGGGCCACCGCCGATGGTCTGGTGGTCAACCCCGCTCGGGATGCCGCCACCCGTGCTGGGCGTCCAGGTCTGCCCGCCGTCGTCGGTGAAGCAGGTCAGCGAGTCCTGCCCGGACAGCTGGGACTCGAAGGTCCGGCCGGTCTGGTGGTCGGTGTAGAGGATCGGGTCGAGGCTGGTCGTGCTGCCCTGCGGGCAGCCGTTCGCCGCGCTCGCCGACACGTCGGTCCAGGTCGCCTTCGCCGGGGCCGTCGAGTCGTCGAAGGCCACCTTGTAGGTGGAGGTGTAGGCCTGGTAGAAGCTCGAGTTGGTGTTGAAGTCGGTGCCGATCGACGGCTCGCCGGCGTTGTTCGCGTCAGTCAGGTTGCTGGGCGCCGCGTAGTTGGTGAACCCGGGGGGAGTGGCGGTGCCCGGGGCCGGGTTGGCCGGCTTCGGGGCCAGGGTGGCCGTCGCGTCGTACGACTCCCCGAGCGGCGCGAACGGCACCACCCGCACGGTGTAGTCGCCGCTGGTCGGCGGCAGCACCACCTGCTCCGGGTCGGCGCTGGACGCCGCGGTGCCGACCAGGTTGCCCTGCGCGTCGAGGACGTAGACGTCGAAGTCGGCTGCGGTGTTCTGCCAGCCCACCTTGATCACCAGGTCGTGGTCGGTGCCGTAGCCGGCCGGCGTGCTGACGTGCAGGGTGAAGTCGTCGCACGAGGACGGCACGCTGCAGTCGGGCTGGCCGCTGGCCTCGGCGGTGACGTTCGACGTCACGAACGGGCCGCCGGACCAGGAGGTGCTGGTGCTGGTGTCGGACACCGAGCCGTCGCTGGGGGTGGAGGCGCTGGCCGTGCTGCCGGCGACGACGGCTGCGGTGACGAGCGCCGCGACGGCGGCGAGCTTCACAGATGTGCGGTGGATCAGGCGACGGCGCGTCATGGGCTGGCGGTTCCTCTCGTGACGGCGGCCCACGGCGAGGGCCCTGCCTCCTCAACGACGCGGCGCGCGGAAGGTCACGCTTTGTGCGCGCGGACCATCGACACCGGGAGTCGCGAAGGCCAGGATGTGGGGCATGGATTCCTATGCCCGGGGAGAGACGCAGCCGCCGCTGATCGAGGAGACGATCGGCGACAACCTCGCCAGGATCGCGAGGACGTACGGCGATCGCGACGCGCTCGTCGAGTGCGCCACCGGGCGGCGGTGGACCTACGCCGAGCTCGACCGCGACGTCGACGCGCTGGCCCGCGGGTTCATCGGAGCTGGCATCGCCAAGGGCGACCGGGTCGGGATCTGGGCGCCGAACTGCGCGGAGTGGACCCTGGTGCAGTACGCCACCGCCAAGGTCGGCGCGATCCTGGTCAACGTCAACCCGGCCTACCGCACCCACGAGCTGGCCTACGCGCTGAACCAGTCCGGGATGCGGATGCTGGTCTCGGCGGAGTCGTTCAAGACCAGCGACTACCGGGCCATGGTCGAGGAGGTCCGGCCGGACTGCCATGCGCTCGAACGCGTCGCCTACATCGGTACGACGGACTGGGCGGACCTGCTGGCCGAGGGCGAAGGGCTGGCCGACGACGCGCTCCCGCAGCGGATGTCGACGTGTGAGAACACCGACCCGATCAACATCCAGTACACCTCCGGGACCACCGGCTACCCCAAGGGCGCGACCCTGTCGCACCGCAACATCCTCAACAACGGCTTCTTCACCACCGAGCTGATCAACTTCACCGAGCAGGACCGGCTGTGCATCCCGGTGCCCTTCTACCACTGCTTCGGGATGGTGATGGGCAACCTGGGCTGCACCAGCCACGGCGCCGCGATGATCATCCCCGGCCCGGGCTTCGACCCGACCTCCACGTTGAAGGCGATCGTCGAGGAGCGGGCGACCGGCTGCTACGGCGTTCCGACGATGTTCATTGCGATGCAGAACGCGCCGGACTTCGCGTCGTACGACCTCTCCACGCTGCGCACCGGGGTGATGGCCGGCTCCATCTGCCCGGTCGAGGTGATGAAGCGCTGCATCAACGACATGCACATGGAGGAGGTCAGCATCTGCTACGGGATGACCGAGACCTCGCCGGTGTCCACGCAGACCCGCAGCGATGACGACCTGGAGCGGCGCACCGCCACCATCGGCCGGGTGCACCCGCACGTGGAGGTCAAGATCGTCGACCCGGTCACCGGCGACACCGTGCCGCGCGGCACGCCGGGGGAGCTCTGCACCCGCGGGTACTCGGTGATGATCGGCTACTGGGACGCGCCGGAGCTGTCCGCCGAGGCGATCGACGCAGACGGCTGGATGCACACCGGCGACCTCGCCGAGATGCGCGAGGACGGGTACGCAGAAATCGTCGGCCGGATCAAGGACATGGTGATCCGCGGCGGGGAGAACGTCTACCCGCGCGAGATCGAGGAGTTCCTCTACACCCACCCCGACATCGAGGACGTGCAGGTGATCGGCGTCCCGGACGAGAGGTACGGCGAGGAGCTGTGCGCCTGGGTGCGCCTCCGCTCCGGGGCGGAGCCTCTCGACGCCGACGCCGTCCGCGCCTTCGCCACCGGCAAGCTCGCGCACTTCAAGATCCCGCGCTACGTGATGGTCGTCGACGAGTTCCCGATGACGGTCACCGGCAAGATCCGCAAGGTGCAGATGCGCGAGGAGTCCGCGCGCCGGCTCGGCCTGGCCCCGCCGGCGAGCTGAGCCGCCCGAAGAGGCGGTTCGCCAGCAACACCCGCTCGTGGCGACGTTGTGGCGATGTACTCACAACGAGTAGACACTGTGTGTATAGTCTCCGGCATGAACACATTCACACGCTGCCTCGTCAGC
>DASSKO010000134.1:0-12051 GCA_035690425.1 Nocardioidaceae bacterium | reverse complement strand
GTCTGGTACGTCAGCTACGGATCCAACATGGCGGCCGCGCGGTTCGCGTGCTACCTCGAGGGTGGCGCCCTGCCCGGGGCGGCGCACGTCAACCCGGGCGCCCGTGACGCCACCCCCGCCAAGAGGGCCGTGGGGGTCGAGCTGCCCGGCACCGTCTACTTCGCGGGCTCGTCGCCCACCTGGGGCGGCGGGGTGGCGTTCTACGATCCCGACACAGCCGGTCGGACGGCGGCACGCGCCTACCTGGTGACCGCCGAGCAGTTCGCCGACATCGCCTCTCAGGAGATGCACCGCGACCCCGACGTCGACCACGACCTGTCCGGAGTGCTCGAGCACGGGCGCATCGCGCTGGGACCCGGCCGCTACGAGACGATCCTGCTCCTCGGTGAGCGCGACGGACTGCCGATGCTGACGTTCACCGCGCCCGAGCGGCACGAGCATCTGCTGGCGCCGCCGGCTCCGGCGTACCAGCATGTGCTGTCCCAGGGGCTGCGGGAGGCGTTCGGCTGGCCGGACGACCGGATCGCCGCCTACCTCGACGCGCTTCCCGGAGCCGACGGGGGTCAGCCCCGCTCGTAGGCGTCGATCTCCGTCAGCAGCCGCCGCCGGGTCGGCTCGGGCGCGTACGACGCACGCACCGCAGCACGCGACAGGTCGGCCAGCCCGGCAGCGTCGATGCCGAACACCTCATGGGCCACGGCGTACTCGCCGCACAGCGTGGTGCTGAACATTCCCGGGTCGTCGGAGTTGAGGCTGACCGGCACGCCGGCCGCCATCAGCGCCGGCATCGGATGCGCGTCGAGGGATGCCACGGCTCGGGTGCGGACATTGGACGTGGGGCATACTTCCAGCGGAATCTGCTGCTCGGCCAGATGGGTGACCAGAGCGGGGTCTTGGGCCGCGGTGATGCCGTGCCCGATCCGCTCGGCGCCGAGGACACGCAGCGCGTCCCACACCGTCTCCGGCCCCGTCGTCTCGCCGGCGTGCGGCACGCTGTGCAGGCCGAGCGCCCGAGCCCGGGCGAAGACCTCCTCGAACTGCGGCCGCGGGACGCCGACCTCGGGTCCGCCGAGCCCGAAGCCGACGCTGCCCTCCGGCGCCCAGCGCTCCACCCAGTCGATGGTGCGCAGGCCGGACTCCAGCCCGAGCTCACCGGGGATGTCGAAGATCCACGCCAGCTCCACGCCGTACTCGCGCGCCGCTGCCGCGCGGGCGCGAGTGAGCGCCTCGGCCACCGCGTCGGGCTCGATCCCGAGCAGCAGGTGGCTGTCCGGGGTCACGGTCAGCTCGGCGTAGCGGACCTGCTGGTCCGCGAGGTCGCCGGCGACGCCGCGGATCAGCGCCTCGACGTCGGACTCCGTGCGCACCAGCGAGTTGACCGCGATGTAGACCTCGATGAAGTGCGCGAAGTCGGTGAACTCGTAGAACGCGCGCAGGGTCTGCTGCTCGGTCGGCACGCCGAGGTCGGGGTGCCGACGGGCCAGCTCCAGCACGGTCGGGACCGACGCCGATCCGACCAGGTGCACGTGCAGCTCCGCCTTCGGAAGACCCGCGACGAACTCCGCGACGGGCTGTGCGGCTGACGCTGGGCCTGCAAGTGGCTGTGCGGACGGACCTGCGGACGAGTCGTCACTGTTCATCAGCACAGCATCGCGCATCCGCGTTCGCGGCACGAACCGGAACAGCGCGCTGACGAAGATATTACGCAGAGTAACTGAAATGCGGGCATTGGACACGAAGGGTTGGCGACATGGGGAATGCGGCGTAGAGTCCGAGGCGGTGCTGTTACCGTACCGTTATCGTGTGGATGCCGATATCCGGGCATTCGCCGCTGTTGCACCGGAGGGGCAGCGCAATTGAGGACCAACGGGTGAAGATCTTCCTGACCGGGGCCACCGGTGTGATGGGCACGTCGGCGGCCCGTGCGTTGCTCGACGCCGGCCACGACGTGTCCGGTCTCGCCCGCACGGCCGAGAAGGCCGACTCGCTCGACGAGCTCGGCGTCACGCCGGTCCACGCCAACCTGTTCGATTCCGACCAGCTCGCCGGCGCGGTCGCCGGCCATGACGTCGTCTGCAACCTGGCCACGCACGTGCCCGTCGGCCTGGGCGGCATGCGTGCCCGCGCCTGGCGCCTCAACGACCGGATCCGTATCGAGGGCTCCCGTGTCGTCGCCGAAGCGGCCGCCGCCGCCGGTGTGCGTCGCCTGATCCAGGAGTCGATCTCCTTCCTGTACGCCGACGGCGGCGACGAGTGGATCGACGAGCAGAGCGCCATGACCGTCACCCGCGCGACCGAGCCCGCCGCGGTCGCCGAGACCAATGCGCTCGCCTTCAAGCGCGCGAGTCGGGACACCGTCGTGCTCCGCTTCGGCAGCATCATGGGCGACGACCCGCTCACCCGGTGGAGGTTCGCGCGGGCGCGCTCGGGCCAGCCGGTCGGCATCGGCGACCCACGCGGCTGGGCGCACGTCGTCCACCCCGACGACGTCGGCTCAGCCGTCGTCGCGGCCCTGACCGCGCCCGGCGGCGTCTACAACGTCGGTGCGGCGCCGGTGCGTCGGGCCGACCTCAACGCGGGGTTCTTCCACGCGGCCGGCCAGGACCGCGCGGCCTACCTGCCCAAGATGGTCGTGCGCCTCGCCGGTGAACGGCTCGAGCCGCTGACCCGCTCCCATCGGATCAGCTCCCAGGTCTTCTCCGACAGCACCGGATGGCGGCCGCGGCACCCGAGCTTCGCGGAAGGGTGGTTGTCCAGCCTGATGGTGGGCGCCACATGACCGACCCGAAGGCCGAGGGCGAGCGCCGCCGGCACACCGAGCCCCGTCCGCGGGACCCCTTCGGTGACGTGCTGCCGGACCGCACGAGCGACGAGAGCGCGCACGACGAGCCCGACCACCGCTGGGGCGACGCTCGCAACCGCGATGACGAGTGGTTGCTCGGCGAGGTCCCGCCCCACCACGGCTGAGGTTCCCCGCGGCAACCGTCACGGCGGTGCTGTCAGCCACGGATGGCCAGGCTGAGGGGGCCCACGACGGCTGCCTGGGACAGTTTCTTCGCGATCTCGGGTGTGACCGCGAGGACGACCAGCGCACCGCCACTGTGCGCGGCCGCCTCCGCGGGCTCGGGCACGACGACGACGAGAGCGCCGGACGCCACCACAGCGGTCTCCGCGACGCCGCGGGGGTCAGCTGCGAGTACGTCGATGCGGTCCCCGGCCTCCAGCAGGGCGACCGCCCCGGCATCGGCGATCCGCACCGGTGCCGCGACCCGCCCCGAACCGTAGCCGCGGACCAGGGGTGCACCGACCACGCTGAGGTCGGTGAGCGGCTCGCCGGCACGCACCGGGCGCACCAGCAACTCGCCCACGGCTTCGGCGTCGGTGGTGAGCGCGCCGTCGGGAACTACGCCGTCCCGCAGCGCGACCGTCTGGAGCTGTTCGGCCCGCACGGGCACGCCCGCCGGCAGATCGGCCGCGGCCACGATCACCTCGGTCGTCTCCGGTGGCGGTGGTGAGACGGTGTGCAGTCCGCCGGCGGCCGCCGCGGCAGCGCATCCCGCCGCAAGCAGCCGGCGGCGGGCGCTGATGGCACGGCGTACCCGGTCGGTGGTCAGAGCCAGTGCGGACGGCATGGCAGTGAGGCTAGTGAGATCTCCCGGTCAGCGTCGGCCGCTGTCCACAGGGCACCGCGCAGGGTCAGGCTGCAGAGGTCTTCGCAGAGCTGCCGGAGCTGGAGCTGGAGCTGGAGCTGCCGGATTTTCCGGCGCCGTTGGTGCCGTTGCTCGACTCATTCTTGCTCGCCGTACCCGCGCCGGCGTCACCGCCGCCGGACTCCTTCGCCGAGGAGTCCGCCGACGCAGTGGACTTGTCGGACCTCGACGACTCCTCCGACCTGGAGCCGTTGCGGCTGTCGGTCTTGTAGAAGCCCGATCCCTTGAACACGACGCCGACCGCGTTGAAGACCTTGCGCAAGCGGCCCTCGCACGCCGGGCAGTCGGTGAGGGCGTCGTCGGTGAAGCTCTGGTGCACCTCGATCTGCTCGCTGCAGTCGGTGCAGGCGTACTGGTAGGTGGGCACTTCTGCGTCTCCTCGGCTGGCGTTGGGATTAGCACTCGATCCCATCGACTGCCAATTATGCGGCCTCGGGCGCCCGGCGGCAAACGCGCTCCGCACGCAATGCTGCCGCCGCAGGTCCGTGCAGGCACAATGACCGGGTGCATCGCTGGGTCAAGGTCTTGTCCGTCACCGGGATCGTGGTGACGCTCGCGCTGATCGCAGCGTTGATCGTCGGTGTGTGGACGGTGCGTCGGTCCTTCCCGCAGACGTCCGGAGAGCTGGAGGTGGCGGGCCTGGCCGGTGCCGTCGACGTCGTACGCGACGAGCACGGCGTGCCGCAGATCTATGCCGACACCGCCGAGGACCTGTTCATGGCGCAGGGCTATGTGCAGGCGCAGGACCGGTTCTTCCAGATGGACTTTCGCCGGCACGTGACGGCGGGCCGGCTCTCGGAGATGTTCGGCGAGGCCACCGTGGAGACCGACATGGTCGTGCGCACGCTCGGCTGGCGAGAGGTGGCCGAGCGAGAGGTTGCTCTGCTCGACGCCGACTCGCGGCGCTACCTCGAGGCCTACTCCGATGGTGTCAACGCCTACCTGGCGAACCGCAGCCCGGCGCAGCTGTCGCTGGAGTACGCGGTGCTGTCCCTCGGCGGACTGAGCTACACGCCGGAGCCGTGGACGCCGGTCGACTCGCTGGCCTGGCTGAAGGCGATGGCATGGGACCTGCGCAGCAACATGCGCCAGGAGATCGACCGGGTGCTGGCGACCGAGACGCTCGACCCGGACCAGGTGGAGGACCTCTACCCCGAGTATCCCTACGCGCGGCACCCGCCGATCGTCGGCCACGGGGCGGTCGTCGACGGCGTGTTCGAGCAGGACGCCACGGCCAACACGTCCCGGGAGCCGAGCCGGGTCGTGCTGTCGCCCGGAGTACGGCGGTCGCTGCGCGGGATCGCGTCCGCGGCCGGAGGCATGCCGGACCTGCTCGGCACCGGACCGGGCATCGGCTCCAACTCGTGGGTGGTGTCGGGGGAGCGCACCAACACCGGCGCGCCGATCCTGGCCAATGACCCACACCTGGCGCCCACCATGCCCAGTGTCTGGTACCAGATGGGGCTGCACTGTCGCACCGTCAGCGACAACTGCCCGTTCGACGTCGCGGGGTACACCTTCGCCGGCGTGCCGGGGGTGGTGATCGGGCACAACGACACGATCGCGTGGGGTTTCACCAACCTCGAGGCCGACGTACTCGACCTCTATCTGGAGGACGTCGACGACGCGACGCAGACCTACCGCTACGGAGACCGCCGGCTCGAGCTGAAGACGCGGGCAGAGACGATCAGGGTCGCCGGTGGCGAGGACGTCACCATCACCGTGCGCAGCACGCGGCACGGGCCCCTGCTCTCCGACGTGAGCGAGCAGCTGTCCGAGGTCGGTGAGCTCAGCAACGCCGCGGAGGTGGCGGTCCGCTGGACGGCGCTCGACCCCGGCGGCACGGCCAATGCGATCTTCGGCCTCAACGCCGCCCGGTCGTGGAACGACTTCCGCGCTGCCGCGAGCGAGTTCGAGGTGCCCGCGCAGAACATCGTGTACGCCGATGTGCACGGGCATATCGGTTATCAGGCTCCCGGCGAGATCCCGATTCGGCGCACCGGCGACGGCGAGTGGCCGGTGCCGGGATGGGACCCGGCCTACGAGTGGGTCGACTACTTGCCGTTCGACGCCTTGCCGAGCGTGCTCGATCCCGACGAGGGGATGATCACGACGGCCAACCAGGCGGTGATCGGGCCGCGCTACCCCTACTATCTGGGTAGCTCGTGGGCCTATGGCTACCGCAGCGACCGCATCGGCGAGCTCCTCGCCGCCGACAAGTCACTCAGCGTCGAGGACATGACCGGCATCCAGCTGGACTCCCGCAGCGCCAACGCGGCCGAGCTGGTGCCCTACCTCGTCGACGTCGACATCGACCGTCCATATGTCCGCGAGGGACAGCAGGTGCTGCGCGACTGGGATCTGCAGCAGGGCCCCGAGAGTGGGGGTGCGGCCTTCTTCAACGTCGTCTGGAAGTCGCTGCTGGAGCAGACGTTCCACGACCAGCTGCCCGAGGAGGTCTGGCCCGACGGCAGCGGCCGGTGGTTCGAGGTGGTCCGGGGCCTGCTGCAGGATCCGGACAGCGAGTGGTGGGACGACGTCGGCACCGAGGACGTGCGGGAGAACCGCGACGACATCCTGGTGGCCGCGCTGACCGACGCCCGCTACGAGATCACCCGCCTGCAGGCTCAGGAGCCGGCGCTGTGGAGCTGGGGACACCTGCACCAGCTCGAGCTGGTGCATCCCTCGCTCGGCACCTCAGGGATCGGGCCGGTCGAGGCGATCTTCAACATCGGGCCGGTCGGGGTCGGCGGCGGTGACTCGGTGGTCAACGCCACCGGATGGGACGCCAGCGAGGACTTCGCCGTCGACTGGGTGCCGTCGATGCGGATGGTCGTCTCCCTCGACGACTTCGACGAGTCGCGGTGGATCGACCTCAGTGGTGCGTCTGGGCACGCCTTCAACGCGCACTACGCCGACCAGTTCGAGCTCTGGCTCGACGGCGAGACGCTGCCGTGGGCGTTCAGCCCCGGGGCCGTCGATGACGCTGCCGAGGACACCTTGACGCTCGTACCGCCCGGCTGACCGCCCGCACGCCCCATCGCGCCGAGATCGCACTATTGCCCCGCCCCGCCCACACCATCGCGCCGAGATCTCGCTTTTGCTTCAGCGAAACCTGGTGATGCCCGATGGGGTCGCGGCGGCCGCGACCGAGCGATCGTGGGCGTCGGCGGGCACGCCGTCCAAGATCTCGTGGTCGAAGAGCACGACGCAGATCCACGGACTCGGCCGACCTGCATTCTCGGCCGGCGCGATGCGGGCGAGCACGCGATCGTAGGATCCACCACCGCGACCGAGGCGAAGCCCGTCACGGCCGACGGCGACCCCCGGGACCAGCATCGCGTCGAATGAGCCGGGCGCTGCTACGCCAAGGCGAGGGCCCGCAGGCTCCAACAAGCCGCGGCCGGCGCTAACCAGCTCCGACTCATCGGTGAACTCGGCCCAGTCCAGGTCGTTGTCGGCCAGCAGCACGGGCAACACGACACGGACGCCGCGGTGACGCATCTCAGTCAGCAGCGGCAGGGTAGGAGGCTCGGTGCCACGACCGACGTACCCGGCAACGACCTTGGCGTCGGCCATCTCGGGCGCTGTCAGCAGGTGCTGCGTAATCCTCTGGCCGGCTCGCGCCCGGACGATCGGTGAGACGGCTCTGCGAGTGGCCAGCAGCTGCGCGCGCGCCGTCGCCTTGTCCCTCGCCACTGCGTCACCGTAACCGGATGGGGCATAGGTGCGATCTCGTGGTGAGGGGGCCGGGGTGGGGCGCCGTGGCGATCTCCGTCGCCTACGATGCGACGACATGAGCTCCGAAGGACTGCGGCGGGCCCAGCAGGCGATGGTCGACGCGGGTGTGCCGCAGCGCGCCATCGACGTCTTCTCCCACTACTACGGCGTGCTCGAGTGCGGCGAGACCGGGATGCTCAGCGAGGACGACCTCGCCCCGATCGACTCGCTGCCGCGGCTCGAAGACCTCGACGTCGACGAGCAGGCCGCGCACGACGCGCTCGCACAGACCGCCGTCGTCAAGCTCAACGGCGGCCTCGGCACCTCGATGGGCATGGACCGCGCCAAGTCGCTGCTGCAGGTGCGGCCCGGCAAGAGCTTCCTCGACCTGATCGCCGACCAGGTGCTGGCGCTGCGTCGCGAGTACGACGTGCCGCTTCCGCTGGTGTTCATGAACAGCTTCCGCACCCGAGACGACACCCTGGCGGCCCTGGCGGCGTACCCCGACCTGCCCGTCGACGGCGTCGGTCTGGATTTCGTGCAGAACCGCGAGCCCAAGCTGCGCAGCGACGACTTGACGCCGGTGCGCTGGCCCGCCGACCCCGCCCTGGAGTGGTGCCCGCCCGGCCACGGCGACCTCTACACCGCGCTGGAGGCATCGGGGACGCTGCGGCGGCTGCTCGATGCCGGTTACCGCTACGCGTTCGTGTCCAACGCCGACAACCTCGGTGCGCGTGCGGACCCACGGCTGGCCGCGTGGTTCGCCGGGTCCGGAGCACCGTTCGCCTCCGAGTCGTGCCGTCGCACCGCGTCGGACCGCAAGGGTGGCCACCTGGCCGTACGCCGCAGCGACGGACGGTTGGTGCTGCGGGAGTCCGCACAGACCCGGGAGGAGGACAAGGACGCCTTCGCCGACATCGAACGGCACCGCTTCTTCAACACCAACAACCTGTGGCTGGATCTGCGGGCGCTGGCGCGGACGCTGGCCGCGACCGGTGGTGTGCTGGGCCTGCCGATCATCCGCAACGTCAAGACGGTCGACCCCGCCGACCCCTCGTCCCCGGAGGTGGTGCAGATCGAGACCGCGATGGGTGCGGCCATCGAGGTCTTCGACGGTGCCGCCGCGATCGAGGTCGGTCGGTCGCGGTTCCTGCCGGTGAAGTCCACCAACGACCTGCTGGTGCTGCGCTCCGACGTCTACGAGGTCGCCGGCAGCGGCGAGGTCGAACTCGTCGGGGACCGCACCGACGCGCCGTTCGTCGACCTCGACCCCGTGTACAAGCTGGTCGGTGACTTCGACGCCCGCTTCCCGCACGGCGCCCCTTCGCTCGCCGAGGCCACCAGCTTGGTCGTGCGCGGCGACTGGACCTTCGGCCGCGACGTCCGCGTCGTCGGCGCCGCCGAGCTCGACGCGCCGCCCGACGGCGACGCCGGGACCGTGCCCGACCGCACATCGCTAGGGTGAGGGGCATGGCCACGGCACATCGCACCGTCGACGAGCATCTGCAGCACATCCTCGACACGGTGAGCCCGCTGTCGCCCTACGACCAGCCGTTGCTGGAGTCGCTGGGGCTGCCCGTCTGCGAGGACATCAGCGCCCCGATCGACCTGCCCGGCTTCGACAACTCCGCGATGGACGGGTACGCCGTACGCCGCGAGGACGTCGCCGCCGCGGCCGAGGGTGCCCCGGTGAGCCTGCCGGTGGTCGGCGAGCTGGCGGCCGGCCAGACCAAGGCCGACGCGCTCTCCCCGCGCACGGCGCTGAAGATCATGACCGGAGCGCCGATCCCGGTGGGCGCGGACTCCGTCGTGCCCGTGGAGTGGACCGACGCCGGCGTCGCGTCGGTGCTGATCCGGCAGGCGCCGCCCGACGGTCTCTACGTCCGCCGCCGCGGTGAGGACGTCGAGACCGGCACCAAGCTGCTGGAGATCGGGCGCGTCGTCGGCCCGCGCGAGGTGGGACTGCTGGCAGCGATCGGCCGGTCCCGGGTGCTGGCGCGCCCCCGGCCGCGGGTGGTGGTGCTCTCGACCGGCACCGAGCTGCGTGAGCCGGGCAGCGAGCTGGCCCACGACTCGGTCTATGACTCCAACAGCTACCAGCTCGCCGCCGCCGCGCGGGCCTGTGGCGCGATCGCCTACCGGGTGGGCGGAGTGCCCGACGAGCCGGAGCTGTTCTCCGACGTGCTCTCCGACCAGCTGGTGCGGGCCGACCTCGTGGTCACCAGCGGCGGCGTCAGCAAGGGTGACTACGACATCGTCAAGGAGGTGCTGAGCAAGCTCGGCACGGTGACGTTCGCGGAGGTCGCACTGCAGCCGGGCAAACCGCAGGGCTTCGGCACCGTGGGCGAGGACAGCACGCCGATCTTCGCGCTGCCCGGCAACCCGGTGGCCGCCTACGTCTCGTTCGAGACGTTTGTGGTGCCGGCCATCCGGCGGATGATGGGGCGGCTGCCCTACCGGCGGCCCGCGGTCCCGGCCACGGTCGCCGACCCGATCGACTCACCGCCCGGCAGGCGACAGTTGGTGCGCGGGCTGCTCAACGGCGACGACCCCGAGGCGCGGGTGCACGTGGTCGGTGGCCACGCGTCGCACCTCATCGGTGACCTGGCCCAGAGCAATGCGTTGATCGTCGTGCCCGAGGACACCACGCGGGTCGAGGCGGGCAGCACGGTGGACGTGCTCGTGCTCGACCGGGAGTTCTGAGGTGAGCGAGGTCCCGCGGCTGACCCATGTCGACGAGTCGGGTGCGGCGCGCATGGTCGACGTGTCGGGCAAGGACGCCACCGCGCGCACGGCGCGCGCGTCCGGCCGGGTGCTGACCTCGGCCGCAGTGGTCGAGCTGCTGCGCGGCGTGGGCGTGCCCAAGGGTGACGCGCTCGGTGTCGCCCGGGTGGCCGGCATCATGGCCGCCAAGCGCACTCCGGACCTGGTGCCGCTGTGCCACCCGCTGGCGATCAGCGGTGTGACGGTGGACCTCAGCGTCGACGACGACGGTGTGCGCATCGACGCCGAGGTGCGCACGACCGACCGCACCGGTGTGGAGATGGAGGCGCTGACCGCGGTCAGCGTCGCCGCGCTGGCGCTGGTCGACATGGTCAAGGCCGTGGACAAGGCCGCCACCATCACTGACGTACGCGTCGAGGCGAAGGCGGGCGGCCGCAGCGGTGCCTGGAGCCGAGGCGAGCGGCGGCGGGACACATGAGCGTGCGGGCACGGGTCATGACCATCTCCAACCGCGCATCGGCGGGGGTCTATGCCGACACCGGCGGGCCGATCATCGTCTCGGCGTTGCGCGAGCTGGGGTGCGAGGTCGACGACCCGGTGCTCGTGCCTGACGGTGAGCATGTCGCACGGGCGCTGCAGCGAGCGGTGGCCGCCCGGTTCGAGGTCGTCGTCACCACCGGCGGCACCGGCCTCACGCCGCTCGACCTCACCCCGGAGATGACGCGGCGGGTGATCTCCCGGGAGGTGCCCGGCATCGCCGAGGCCATTCGCGCGTACGGCGTTGCCGCAGGTGTGCCGACGGCGATGCTGTCGCGCGGGCTGGCTGGGGTTGCCGGGCACACCCTGATCGTGAACCTGCCCGGGTCGGCCGGCGGAGTGCGCGACGGGTTGGCCGTGCTGGGCCCCGTCCTGCTGCACGCGGTCGACCAGATCCGGGGCGGTGACCACTGAACGGTTGGCCCGTGCAGCTCGAGGCGGGGCCGGTGGTTCTGCGACCGCTGCGCCGTCGGGACCGCGCTGACTGGCAACGACTGCGCGCCACCAACCGCGACTGGCTGCAGGAGTGGGACGCGACGATGCCACCCTCCGGCCCACCGTGGGGGCCGACCTCCGGCGCCCCGGACGAGGCCGCTCGCGGTTACCCGGCGATGGTCCGTGAGCTGCGTGCGCTCGCCAGAGCCGGTCGGTGCCTTCCGTTCGCCGTGCTGTACGAGCGCCGAATGGTCGGCCAGCTGACCGTCAGCAACATCGTCTGGGGATCGGCCCGGTGGGGTCAGGTGGGCTACTGGATCGACCAGGGACATGCCGGGCGGGGCATCATGACGACTGCGGTGGCGCTGGCGATCGACCACTGCTTTTTCGGGATGGGGCTGCACCGGATCGAGGTCGCGATCCGGCCGGAGAACACCGCGTCGCTGCGGGTGGTGGAGAAGTTGAGGATCGGCGAGATCGGTCTGGCCCCGCGGTATCTGCACATCAGCGGAGCTTGGCGCAGCCATCGACTGTTCGCCATCACCGTCGAAGAGGTTCCTCGCGGGCTCCTCGCCCGACTGACCGACACCTGAGCGGCCTGTTTCGTCGGGTCGCGTGCGGTGAATCACACGGGTCACAGAAGTCTGCTCGCGACACACCGGGCGTTATCCCGGATGCGGCGGCTGCTGCGGCATACGGTCGTCGTGTGGGCGCCGGACTTCTCTACGCAGCAATCATCGTCGGTTGGGCGGCTTATCTCATCCCGCACGCCCTGCGGCGCTACGACCAGGCGTCTCGGTCGCGTTCGATCGACCGGTTCTCCGCGGGGATGCGGGTGTTGGGCCGCAAGCCGGCCGTCGACTCGCTCGCGACCGTGAAGCCGTCGGGTCCGCCCTCGGGCACCGCTGACGGCCAGCGGGCGACG
>DASSKO010000133.1:0-20222 GCA_035690425.1 Nocardioidaceae bacterium | reverse complement strand
CGGCACCTCGCTGCCGGTGCTGCTTCCGATGGGGCTGCACCACTTCGAGGCGTGGAACGAGGCGCTGTCCGAGGGAGCCTGGGGCGAGTGGGTGCGGCCCGCGGCCGAGTGGATGCGCCAGGTCGTCGACCTCGAGCACTGGGCGGCGTTCCAAGCGTCGTTCCAGGAGCTGTGCCGCATGGTTGTCGAGGTCGCGACCGGTCGACGAGGAGCGCCGCCGGCCACGGTCTGCTTCCTCTCGGGCGACGTGCACCACTCCTACCTCGCCGAGGCGGACTTGGCCGAGGCAGGCCTGGGCGAGGCAGGCCTGGGCGACGCCGGCGTGGGCGCGGCGGCTGCCGGCCAGTCGCACCCGGGGCGGTCCAGGCTGTTGCAGGCGGTGTGCTCCCCGATGCGCAACCGACTGCCACGCGCCATCCGGTTGGCGTCGACCGTGTCGGTTCGTAGCCTCGCCTGGCGGGTGGGTCTGCTCGCTGCCCGCGCGGCCAAGGTCCCGGACCCGCCGTTTCGCTGGTCGACCACCGACGGCCCGTGGTTCGACAACGCGCTGGCGACCATGCACATCGAGGGCCGCAGGGCCTGGTTGCGCTGGGACACCGCGCAGGTCGACACGAGCACTGACGGCGGACCGGACGTGCAGGTACGCCCCCTGCATGGGGTCAGGCTGACGTGATCGCTCTACGCTTGCGCGCATGACCAGTGAAGTCCCGCGCGTCACGCTCGCCGACATCGAGGCTGCCCGGGACGAGCACCGGCCTGGCGTAGTGGTGCGGACCCCGCTGGAGGAGTCGCGGTGGCTGTCGGGTGCGGTGGGGTCGCCGGTGTTCCTGAAGTGCGAGAACCTCCAGCGCGCGGGGTCGTTCAAGATCCGCGGCGCCTACGTGCGGATGGCGCGACTGAGCGCAGAGGAGCGTGCGCACGGTGTCGTCGCCGCGAGCGCCGGCAACCATGCGCAAGGCGTGGCGCTCGCCGCCCAGCAGCTAGGCATCCGCGCCACCGTCTTCATGCCCGTGGGCGCGCCGATCCCCAAGGAGAAGGCCACCCGCGGGTACGGCGCTGACGTGCGGTTCGTGGGCACGACGATCGACGAGGGGCTGGTGTCGGCCCGGGAGTTCGCAGCGGAAACCGGCGCGGTGCTGGTGCATCCGTTCGACCACGCCGACATCGTCGCCGGGCAGGGCACCTGTGGGCTGGAGATCCTCGAGCAGTGCCCGGAGGTCAAGACCGTCGTCGTGCCGCTGGGCGGCGGCGGCCTGCTGGCCGGCGTTGCCACCGCCGTCAAGACGCTCAACCCAGAGGTGCGCGTCGTCGGCGTGCAGGCCGAGCGCGCGGCGGCCTACCCCGCCTCGCTCGCCGCCGGGCACCCGGTGGCGCTGGAGCGGATGACGACGATGGCCGACGGCATCGCGGTCGGGCGTCCCGGCGAGGTGCCGTTCGCCGCCATCAGCGAGTACGTCGACGACGTCGTCACGGTCTCCGAGGAGTCGATGTCGACTGCGTTGCTGATGCTGCTCGAGCGCGCCAAGATGGTCGTCGAGCCCGCCGGAGCGGCGGCTGTCGCCGCCATGCTCGATGCCCCCGAGACCTTCGAGGGGCCGGTCGTGACCGTGCTCTCCGGCGGCAACATCGACCCGGTGCTGCTGATGGCGGTCATCCGTCAGGGGATGGCCTCGGCCGGACGCTACCTGTCTTTCCGCGCCCGCATCTCCGACCGTCCCGGCGGCCTGGCGCAGCTCCTCACCGAGCTGGCCGAGGCCGGCGTCAGCGTGCTCGACGTCGTACACGCGCGCACCTCCGTGCAACTGCACCTCGACGAGGTGGAGGTCGCGTTGCAGGTGGAGACCCGTGGGCCAGAGCACAGCGAGAGCCTGCTAGCCCAGCTGCGGCAGGCAGGCTACCCGCTGACGCTGCAGGGCTGACCGCGGCGCGGCGGGGACCGACCCCGCCAGCCCCGGGTGTCCTCGGTCAGCGGCTGGTGGAGCGGCGGTACTGCGCGTTGGCCAGCGGCACGAACACCAGCAGCACTGCCGCAGCCCACAGCAGCGTGTAGATCTCCGGGTTCTGCAGCGCCCAGGACGGGGTCGCCGACCCACCCTGCACCGGCACGGTGTTGCCGAACAGCTCGCGGGCCGCCTGCGTGACCGTGGATATCGGGTTCCACTCGGCGAACGTCTGCAGCGGCCCGGGGAGACTGCTCAGCGGCACGAACGTGTTCGCGATGAAGGTGAGCGGGAAGATGATGACGAACGCGGCGTTGTTCAACACCTCCGGGCTCGGCACCAACATCCCGACCCAGGCCATGATCCAGGAGATCGCGTAGGCGAAGATCAGGAGCAGCAGGAAGCCGAGGAGGGCGTCTAGGACCGAGGTGCGGATGCGCCAGCCGACGATCAGCCCGGTCAGCCCCATCACGATCAGCACGATCACGTTGTTGACCACGTCGGACAGCGTTCGGCCGGTCAGCACCGCGCCCGGCGACATCGGCAGTGTGCGGAACCGGTCGATGATCCCCTTCTGGATGTCGTCCGCGATGCCGGCTCCGGTGAGCGTGGCGCCGAACACCACGGTCTGCGCGAAGATGCCGGCGATGAGGAACTCGCGGTAGGCGTCTCCGCCGTCTCCCTGGCCGATCGCGCCGCCGAAGACGTAGGCGAACAGCAGCACGAACATGATCGGCGACACGGTGGTGAAGACCAGCAGGTCGGGCACCCGCTTGACCTTGATCAGGTTGCGTTTGGCGACGACGAGCCCGTCGGTCACGGCGGTGGCGGCGCTCATGCGGACACCTCCTCGGGCTGGTTGGCCTCGGATGCCTCGGCCTCCGCGGTGTGGCCCGTCAGCGTCAGGAAGACGTCGTCGAGGGTCGGACGCCGCAGGCCGACGTCGTCGACGCCGATGTGTTCGGCGTCCAGCCGCCGCAGGGCATCGGCCAGCACCGATGCGCCACCGCTGACCGGAACCAGCAGCGACCGGCGGTGCTCCTCGCGGACCACCTGACCGATCGAGAGCGGCTTAAGCATCTGCTCAGCACGGTCGAGCTGTGTCTCGTCGGAGACCGTGATCTCGAGACGCTCGCCTCCGACGCGTGCCTTGAGCTGGTCCGCATTGCCCTCGGCGATGACCTTGCCGTGGTCGATGACGATGATGTTGTCGGCGAGCAGGTCGGCCTCCTCGAGGTACTGCGTGGTCAGCAGCAGCGACGTGCCGCCGGCGACCAGTTGCTGGATGACCTGCCACATGTCGGTGCGGCTGCGGGGGTCGAGCCCCGTGGTGGGCTCGTCGAGGAAGAGCACCGGCGGACGTGCGACGAGCGCACCCGCGAGGTCGAGCCGCCGCCGCATGCCTCCGGAGTACTGCTTGGCCATCCGGTCCGCGGCGTCCTCGAGGTCGAACTGCGCGAGCAGCTCGCGGGCACGCTCCCGGCTCCGCCTCGCACCGAGGTGGTAGAGGCGACCCACCATGTCGAGGTTCTCGAAGCCGGTGAGGTACTCGTCGACGGCGGCGTACTGCCCGGACACGCCGATCTGCCGGCGGGCTGCGGCGGGATCGGCCAAGACGTCGACGTTGGCCACCTCAACGCGCCCGGCGTCCGGCTTGATCAGCGTGGTGAGGATCTTCACCGCGGTCGTCTTGCCGGCGCCGTTAGGTCCGAGCACGCCGAGCACGGACCCCTGCGGCACTCGGAGGTCGAGTCCGTCGAGGGCCGTCACGTCCTTGTAGCGCTTCACCAATCCTTCTGCAATCACTGCATCTGTCACGCGTAACACCCTCCCACACGGCGCGGACAACCCGCGCTTGCTTTTCCTCGCGAACCCCTCGGGCCGGGGCGGGGTCCTCGCCGAGAGCCGCAAGCCCGCGAGCCGACCGGTCGTTCCCGGTGCTCCGGTAGTCGCCCATGGGGCGCTGTCCAAGTCGGGCCGCGGTGAGTCCGGCGTCAGTTAGACGGTGCCGGCGGCCGGAACTCATCGCTCGCGGCCTGCCTCCGGCTCCGGGCAGCCCCGGTCCGCCAGCTCGACGTGACCAGCCGGCGGTGTGGTACACCGAAATGCGCCGAGCGGCGCGTCGGGTGGCTCAGCGACCGTAGGGCACCGCGTCGACGATCTCGACCTTGAGGTCCTTGCCGTTGGGCGCGGTGTAAGTGACGGTCTCCCCCTTCTTGTGGCCGTCGATGGCGGCGCCGAGCGGCGATCTGGGGGAGTAGACGTCGAGGTCGACCGAGGTGTCGAAGTCTGCGAGCTCGCGGGCGCCGAACAGGAAGGTCTCGGTGACGTCGTCACCGGCGAACTGGACGGTCACCTTCATGCCGGCCTCCACCACACCGTCGTCGGGAGGAGTAGCACCGACCTTCGCGCGGCGCATCATGTCCTCGAGCTGGCGGATGCGCGCCTCGGCCTGCCCCTGCTCGTCCTTGGCCGCGTGGTAGCCGCTGTTCTCCTTCAGGTCTCCCTCGTCCCGAGCGGCCGCGATCTTGGCGGAGAGCTCGCTGCGGCCGGGTCCACGAAGACTCTCCAGCTCTTCCTTCAGCTTGTCGTAAGCCTCCTGGGTAAGCCAGATCACGTTCTCATCGGTCGACTGCGTCACTGTCCTGCTCCTTGACTACAGGCACCGGCCCGGCCGTGCCGGACGGCGCCCTCGAGGGGATGCGGTGCTCTTCGGGGTAAAAAGCGACAGTCTACCAAGCCTGTCCAAGCGTGGGGCAGGCTTGGCCACCTGGTTCAGCGGCGTGGGGCAGGCTTGTCCACCTGGTTCAGCGGCGTGCGGCCTGGGCGTCGACCGCTCGACAACCGTCGAGCACGCCGGCAGTCGCTTCCCGCTCCGTGGTCACGACGTAGGTGCGGGTCAAGGATGTCTTCGACCCTCCGGGTACGACGACCTCGCGCTCACCGACGACGGAGTGGTCCCCGGCCTGTGCCTTGATCAGACAGAAGACGGTGGTGCCGGGGTCGCGTTCGATGGCAATCGTCACCTTCACCTCGCGCGACGACGTGACCTCGAACGCCTGCACGCGGGAGGCCACCTCGGGGTCGGCGTGGTAGAGCGCAGCCCACACCACCCAGCCGGCCGCGACCACGGCCAGCACCGCGACGCCCGCCACGGTCGCCGGACGGGTCCAGCGCCGGCGGCTGCCGTAGCGGTCCGCCGGGCCGCCGCGGTGCCGACTGACGCCACTGCTGGGGAGTGTCATGGATCACCTGCGCTACCTCGGGTCGCGCCGGCGCGCGTTTGTCGGTCACCATTGTCCTCGAACCGATCAAGGAGAGCGAGGCGAGGGTGCCGGTGGTGGAGCAGTTGCGGCTGATGCACGTCCATGCACATCCCGACGACGAGTCGAGCAAGGGCGCCGCGAGCACGGCCCGTTACGTCGCCGAGGGCGTCGACGTGCATGTCGTCACCTGCACGGGAGGCGAGCGTGGCTCGATCCTGAACCCCAACATGGACCGACCCGACGTACTCGCCAACATCAGTGAGATCCGCCGCCAGGAGATGGACAAGGCCCGCGAGATTCTCGGTGTGCGACAGGACTGGCTCGGCTTCGTCGACTCCGGCTGGCCCGACGGCGACCCCAAGCCACCGCTGCCCGACGGCTGCTTCGCTCTGGTGCCGCTGACGAAGTCGGCTGAGCCGTTGGTGCGGCTGATGCGCAGCTTCCGCCCGCACGTCGTCACGACGTACGACGAGAAGGGCGGCTACCCGCATCCCGACCACATCCGTTGTCACGAGGTGACGATGGCGGCCTGGCGGGCCGCAGGTGACCCGGACGCCTACCCGGACTCGGGCGAGCCGTGGCAGCCGATGAAGCTCTACTACCACCACACGTTCCACCGGGAGCGCACGCAGGCGCTGCACGACGAGATGCTGGCGCGCGGGCTGGAGTCGCCGTACGCGGAGCGGCTGGCCGAGTGGAAGCCCAACCCGGAGCACGCCGCGCGCATCACCACCCGCGTCCCGTGCGCAAAGTACTTCCCGGTCCGCGACCAGGCCCTGCTGGCCCATGCGACCCAGATCGACCCCGAGGGTCCGTGGTTCGCCGTACCGCTGGCCGTGCACCAGCGCGCGTGGCCGACCGAGGACTACGAGCTCGTCGAGTCCCGGGTCGAGGTGGACCCGCCGGAGGACGACCTGTTCGCCGGCATCCGGCACCTGGTGTGGTCTGGCGAGGACGAGCGAGAGACCATGGAGTCATGATGCAGATGCTGCTCGCCATCGACCCGGAGGAGGTCACGGCTGGGTGGCTCGGCCTGTTCATCGTGCTCGCCATCGTGGTGGCTGTCGTGGTCCTGTTTCGCAGCATGCGCCGACAGCTCAGGAAGGTCGACTTCCCCGAGGCCGACGTTGGCTCGGAGTCCGGCTCCGAATCCGACGCCCGTCGCACGCCTGACCGCACGTCGGCGCCCGCGACCGATGACGCCGACACCGACCGCTGAGCCGTTGGACCGCCGAAGCCTGTTGCCGCCGCGGCCACAGGCCAGTTGACGATTTTGCTGTTCTGCCGCCGGGAAAACAGCAAGATCGTCAACTCGCGCGCTGGCACCGTGCCGACCGCGGGACTACGCCGCATCGTCGATGCTGTCGCGCACCGGCCGAGATGCCGCCGGCGGTGGCGGCCCACGTAACGTGGCGGTGTGCCGAACCAACTGGACCGCTCGACCAGCCCCTACCTCCAGCAGCACGCCGACAACCCCGTCGACTGGCGGGAGTGGAGCGACGCGGCCTTCGAGGAGGCGCGCGCCCGCGACGTCCCCGTGCTGCTCAGCATCGGGTACGCCGCCTGCCACTGGTGCCATGTGATGGCGCACGAGTCGTTCGAGGACGAGGCGACCGCGGCGTACATGAACGACCACTTCGTCAACATCAAGGTCGACCGTGAGGAGCGTCCTGACGTCGACGCGGTCTACATGACCGCCACCCAGGCGATGACCGGGCAGGGCGGATGGCCGATGACCGCTGTGCTTACGCCGGACGCCGAGCCGTTCTTCTGCGGCACCTACTTCCCCGACGCTCCGCGGCACGGCAGCCCCTCGTTCCGGCAGGTGCTCGAGGCGCTGGTCGACGCGTGGTCGGAGCGCCGTGACGAGATTCAGCGCATCGGTGCCGAGGTGGCGGCGCACCTGCGCACCGACCGCGGAGCCGCTGGAGGCGGAGCCCCGGGGGCCGCCGACCTCACCGCGGCGGTCCGGACGTTGGGCACGACAGTCGACACCGAGCACGCCGGGTTCGGCGGTGCCCCGAAGTTCCCACCGTCGATGGTGCTGGAGTTCTTGCTGCGGCACGCCGCGCGCACCGGTGACGGCGACGCCATCGCCATGGTCGACGCCACCTGCGAGGCGATGGCGCGGGGCGGCATCTACGACCAGCTGGCGGGTGGCTTTGCGCGCTACGCGGTGGACGCGGCCTGGGTGGTGCCGCACTTCGAGAAGATGCTGTACGACAACGCGCTGCTGCTGCGCGCCTACCTGCACTGGTGGCGTCAGACCGGCAGCGCGACCGGCGCGCGGGTGGCCGGGGAGACCGCCGACTTCCTGCTGGCCGAGATGCGCACGCCCGAGGGCGGGTTCGCCTCTGCGCTCGACGCCGACAGCGAAGGCGTCGAAGGCAAGTTCTACGTGTGGACGCGCGAGCAGCTCACGCAGGTGCTCGGCCCGGACGACGGCGCGTGGGCGGCAGAGGTCTTCTCGGTGACCGCGGCGGGCACCTTCGAGCACGGCTCGTCGACGCTGCAGCGGCTGAGCGACCCCGACGACGTCGGCCGGCTCGCCGACGTGCGCCGACGGCTGCTGGCCGCTCGCGCCGAGCGGGTCCGGCCGCAGCGCGACGACAAGGTCGTCGCCGCCTGGAACGGTCTGACGATCGCCGCGCTCGCCGAGTGCGGCGTGCTGCTCGACGCCCCCGAGTACGTCGACGCGGCGCGCGAGTGCGGTGAGCTGCTGTGGCGGCTGCACGTGACTCCGGACGGAAGCCTCGGCCGGGTCTCCCGCGACGGTGTGGCCGGACGGCACGCCGGGGTGCTCGAGGACTACGGGTGTGTCGCCGAGGGCCTCCTCGCGCTGCTCGCGGCCACCGGCGACCCGGTGTGGTGGCAGCGAGCCGAGCTACTGGTCGCGCAGATCCTGGAGCACTTCCCCGACGGACGGGGCGGCTTCTACGACACCTCCGATGTGGCCGAGCGCCTGCTGCAGCGCCCGCAGGACCCGACCGACAACGCCACCCCCTCCGGCCAGTCGGCGGCAGCCGGCGCACTGCTCGCCTACGCCGCCGCCGCCGGCTCGGGGCACCACCGGGACGCGGCCGAGGCAGCCTTGGCCGTGGTGACCCAGATCGCCGGCACGGCCCCGCGGTTCGCCGGGTGGGGCCTGGCGGTCGCCGAGGCAGTGCTGGCGGGCCCGGCCGAGGTTGCGGTCGTGGGGCCGGCGGACGATCCCGCTCGCGCCGACCTGCTACGGGCGGCGCTGGGCTCGCCAGCCGCGGGCACGGTGGTAGCGGTGGGTGCACCCGGCGCGACTGAGGTACCTCTGCTGCGCGACCGTCCGCTGGTCGACGACGCGGCTGCGGCGTACGTGTGCCGTGGCTTCGTCTGTGAGCGTCCCGTCACCGACGTGCGTGCGCTCACCGCAGCGCTGGGCGGCTAGCCCGGGCAGTCAGCTGCTGCCGTGTGAGTGCTCGGGGACCGTGGGTCCTTCGGAAGCCTGGACGAGCACCCAGCCCTGACCCTGGAAGGAGAGCTGGAACGTCTCCCCGGAGCCGCGGCCGGTGAGAGTCTTGAACGAGACGTCGCTCTTGATGCTGGTCTGCACGCTGCCGCTCCAGGCGATGGCAGACTGCGGGTCGGCCGATGTGGGAGTCGAGGTGTCGAGCAGCACCGGGTCGCCGTGGGCGGTGACAGCGACCTTGCCCGTGCCGTGGAGTACGACGTTGAAGAGCCCGCCGGCGACCATGCCGGCACCCTCGACCTTGCGGATGTCCCAGTCGATGCCCGGCTCGAAGGCGAGGATGTTGTCGCCGTTGACCGTCATCTGTTCGCCGTCGAGGTCGAGCACCATGATCTTGCGCGCGTCCTGGGCCAGGAACAGGTCTCCGGTCCCCGATACGGTCATCAGTCTCACGCCCTCACCGGTGAGGGCCTTCTTGAAGAAGCGGCCCACCCCGCCGCCCTTGTGCTCAAAGCGAAGATCGCCTTGGTAGGCGACCATCGAGCCTGCGCGTGCCTGCACCTCGTCACCTTGCAGGCGCACCTTCAACAACGAGGTGTTCTGCAGCGTGAATCGTCCTGCGGCCTCCACCTCGCGGAACTGACCCAGCTCGGTCTCACTCATCGACCACTCCTTCTGCGTCCTCGCACTGCTGCGCTGTAGGCCGAACGCTATCGCCTCAGGACCGCCACGTCGCCGACTTGACCGGCCGAAGCTGGGTAGGCCACCCGTGTGATGACGCGGGGGAACTACCACGCTTCGGTGGTCGAGGCACTGCGGCACGCGTCAACGCAGCGAGTACGTCGCGATCGAGATGCCGACGTAGTGGGTGGCGAACGCGATGATCGTGAACGTGTGGAACAGCTCGTGGAAGCCGAACCAGCGCGGCGCGGGGTCTGGACGCTGCAGGCCGTACACGAGGCCGCCGATCGAGTACAGCGCGCCGCCGACGATCATCAGCGTCAGCACCGCCGCACTCGCGCTCTGCGCGAAGTCGCCGAACCAGAACACCGCCGCCCACCCCATCGCGAGGTAGACGGGGGTGTAGACCCAGCGCGGAGCGCCCAGCCAGAAGATCCGGAAGGCGATGCCCGCCAGCGCCCCGGCCCACACCAGGCTGAGCAGGACGCGCTGGCTGCCGCCGTCGAGCAGCAGCAGCGCAAACGGCGTGTAGGTGCCGGCGATCAGCAGGAAGATGTTGGCGTGGTCGAACCGCCGCAACGCGTTGTCGACCCGGGGCGACCAGCGTCCGCGGTGCATCACTGCGCTGCCCGCGAACAGCAGTATCGCCGACCCCGCGAACACCGCGGAGCCGATCCGGGAGGTGGGCGTGGGGGAGAGGGCCACCAGGACGATCCCGGCGACGATCGCGAGCGGAAGGGTGCCGGCGTGCAGCCAGCCGCGCAGTCGCGGCTTCAGCTGGGCGGCCGCGTCGTACAGCCGATCCCCAGCGGCGCCGGCGGCCCCATGGACTGCCTCCCGCGTGGGATGCCTCCGCTGTGATCCGGTCACCGTGCCTCCTTCGCGATCGGGTGTTCATCACCGTACCCGGCTGGAGGCCACCGCAGACCCGGAGTCGACGACGCTAACCTGGCTGCTGGACTACTGCCGACTGCGGACGAGGGGAGCGGCGTGCGAGGTATCTGGGACCTTGCCTACGGCGCCTACGAGGCGCGGGTGCGGCGGCGGCTTCCGCCCGCCCAGGTCCCCGCGCACGTCGGAGTCATCGTCGACGGCAACCGGCGGTGGGCCAAGGCGCTCGGAGGGCAAAGCGCTTCCGGCCACGCGGCCGGCGCCGGCAAGATCACCGAGTTCCTGGGCTGGTGCGACGAGCTCGACGTGCAGGTGGTGACGCTGTGGCTGCTCTCGACCGACAACCTGTCGCGATCCGCGTCCGAGCTCGACCCGCTGCTGGGCATCATCGAACAGCTGGTGAGCGACCTCGCCGCCTCCGGTCGCTGGAAGGTGCATCCGGTCGGCGCGCCGGATCTGCTGCCGACCAGCACGGCGCAGGTGCTGAAGGAGGCGTCGGACCGCACCACCTCGGTCGACGGCATGACCGTCAACGTCGCCGTCGGGTACGGCGGTCGGCGCGAGCTCGCCGATGCCGTGCGCTCGCTGCTGCACGAGCACGCCTCCAAGGGCACGACCATCGAGGAGCTGGCCGAGCTGCTCGATGTCGAGCACATCGCCGAGCACCTCTACACCCGCGGACAGCCCGACCCGGACCTGGTCATCCGCACCTCCGGCGAGCAGCGGCTGTCGGGCTTCCTGCTGTGGCAGAGCGCGCACTCGGAGTTCTACTTCTGTGAGGCGATGTGGCCGGACTTCCGCCGCGTCGACTTCCTGCGCGCGATCCGGGCCTACGCCGCGCGTGAGCGACGCCACGGCGTCTGACGACCGGCCCTCCCGGTCGGGCCGCCCCGCGCGACGACTCCGGTTACCAGATCGGGCGTGTTGCTGCCAACGCTGGCCGACCGGGCGTAGCGTCGTACCCGACGGTGGGTGGGGAAGCCCACCGTCCGGGAGGCCACATGACGCGGCGCAGACACGACCCACGACAGACTCGACCAACGCAGCGCAGACACCCGGACGCGCATCCAAGTCCTTCGGCCCGCTCCCGGTCCGCCAGCTCTAGATGAGGGCCGGCGCCGGATGCGCGCGGGTCCGTGAGGGGACGACTCAGTGGTTGACCCAATGGTTGATGCTGTGGTCACTGCAGCACCGGGCGAGGCCGGCGCCCCTGCCCGCCGGCGCACCTACGTCATCGACACCAGCGTGCTGCTGGCCGACCCGACGGCGCTGTCGCGCTTCGAGGAGCACGAGGTCGTCGTGCCGGTCGTGGTGATCTCCGAGCTGGAGGCCAAGCGGCACCATCCCGAGCTCGGCTACTTCGCACGATCGGCACTGCGGCACCTCGACGAGATGCGGGTGCTGCACGGCCGGCTTGATGCGGCCGTGCCGGTCGGCACCTCCGGTGGCACCCTGCGCGTGGAGCTCAACCACACCGACGCGCAGGCGCTGCCGGCCGGTTTCCGGCTCGGCGACAACGACACCCGCATCCTCGCCGTGGCACGCAACCTCAGCGACGAAGGAGCCGCGGTGACGCTGGTCTCCAAGGACCTGCCGATGCGGGTCAAGGCGTCGGCCTCCGGGCTGGCCGCCGAGGAGTACCGCGCCGAGCTCGCGTTGGAGTCGGGCTGGACCGGGATGGCAGAGCTCGACGTCCCGGCCGAGGACGTCGACACCCTCTTCGCCGACGGCGAGGCCGACGTCGAGGAGGCACGCGGACTGCCGTGCCACACCGGACTGGTGCTGCTCTCCGAGCGTGGCCGTGCGCTGGGCCGGGTGACCGCCGACAAGCGGGTCCAGCTCGTGCGCGGCGACAAGGAGGCGTTCGGCCTGCGCGGCCGGTCGGCCGAGCAGCGGATGGCGCTCGACCTGTTGCTCGACCCTGACATCGGCATCGTCTCCATGGGCGGCAGGGCAGGCACCGGCAAGTCGGCCCTGGCCTTGTGCGCAGGCCTGGAGGCGGTCCTCGAGCGACGCCAGCACAGACGCGTCGTGGTGTTTCGCCCGCTGTTCGCCGTCGGCGGCCAGGAGCTCGGGTATCTGCCCGGCAGTGAGTCGGAGAAGATGTCGCCGTGGGCACAGGCGGTCTTCGACACCCTGGGTGCGGTCGTCTCCCACCACGTGATCGACGAGGTCCTCGACCGGGGCATGCTCGAAGTGCTGCCGTTGACCCACATCCGCGGGCGGTCGCTGCACGACGCGTTCGTGATCGTCGACGAAGCCCAGTCGCTCGAGCGCAACGTGCTCCTGACGGTGCTGTCACGCATCGGTGCCAACTCGCGCGTCGTGCTGACCCACGACGTCGCGCAGCGCGACAACCTGCGCGTCGGCCGGCACGACGGTGTCGTCGCCGTGGTGGAGAAGCTGAAGGGCCATCCGCTGTTCGCGCACGTGACGCTGACACGGTCTGAGCGGTCACCGATTGCCGCTCTGGTAACGGAAATGCTGGAGGACATCGTGCTGTAGGGGTTCGCGCGTCAATCGTGATGGTCTTGTGACTTCACAGGCAACGGGGAGCGTGCGATGGTGCAGAAGGTGTTGAAGATGAGACGACCCTAGGGAGCGACGCATGCGACGGGCCTCTGTTCTGCGACTCGGGGCGGTCACGGCCGCTACCGCACTGGTCACAACTGGCTGTCTGCAAAGCGAAGACAGTGGCGGCGACACCAGCGAGACGGCCGAAGGTGACGGCAAGGTCCAGATTCTCGGCGCGTTCCCTGACCCCGAGGCCGGATTCTTCGAAGACTCGCTCAAGAACTTCGAGCAAGAGTCCGGCATCGACGTCACCTACGTCGCCTCCACCGACTACACCACCGAGATCCGCACCCGGGTGCAGGGCGGCAACCCACCCGACATCGGCCTCTTCCCCCAGCCCGGGCTGGTGCTCGAGCTGGGCGCGAGCAACGACGCGATACCGCTGAACGATCTGATCGCGCTCGACGACGTGGAGAAGACCGTCATCCCCGGGTTCCTCGATGCCGTCACCGACGAGGAGGGCAACGTTTTCGCCGCGCCGATGCGGATGGCGGTGAAGAGCATCGTCTGGTATCCGAAGCCGGAGTTCGAAGAGGCCGGATACCAGGTACCGGAGACCTGGTCGGAGATGCAGGACCTTGCCGAGCAGATGAAGTCCGACGGCAACACGCCGTGGTGCCTGGGCGCCGAGGCCGGAGCCGACACCGGTTGGGTGCTGACCGACTGGGTCGAGGACATGGTGCTGCGCACGGCCGGGCCGGACGTCTACGACCAGTGGTACAACCACGAGATTCCGTTCAACGACCCGGCGATCCAAGAGGCGACGTCGATGTTCGGCGAGGACATCCTCTTCGACGAGGGAGCGATCGTCGGTGGCCCGCAGGCCGTGCTGACCACACCGTTCGACGTCTCACCCAACGGCATGTTCGAGAACCCGCCGAAGTGCTTCATGCACCGGCAGGGCAACTTCGTCACCGCCTTCTTCCCGGAGAAGGTGCAGCAGAACCTGAGCGAGAACGTCGGCACCTTCGTGCTGCCGCCCGTCGAGGACGGCTACGACGGCACCCCGATCCTCGGCGGCGGTGACATGGCGGCGGCGTTCACCAACGACAGCGACGTCATCGAGGTGATGGAGTTCATCACGTCCGACCAGTTCGGGCAGCCGTGGGCCGCGGCCGGTGGCTGGCTGTCGCCACACCGGACCTTCGACAACAGCGCCTACGCCGACGACATCACCCGCCAGATCGCCGTACTGGTGCAAGAAGGCGACGTGTTCCGGTTCGACGCCTCCGACCTGATGCCGCCCGAGGTGGGAGCCGGCACCTTCTGGGACAACATGGTTGCGTGGACGGCCGGTGAGAAGAGCGTCGAGGAAGCGCTGACCTCCATCGAGGAGAGCTGGCCGAGCGAAGGCTGACGGCGATGATCAAGATTCTCAACGCCCTGATCGCCATCGTCCTCGGTGTCGGTGGGATCACGGTGCTCTACTTCGTGCTCAATGCACTGGTCGAGCGGTTGCCGGGGCGGTGGGAACGACGGCTGAAGCCGTTCGTCTTCATCGGCCCGGCGGTGCTGGTCGTGGGGCTGTTCCTTGTCTACCCGGCGGTGCAGACGGTGATCTACAGCTTCGCCAACGATCAGAGCACCGCCTGGGTGGGCTTCGAGAACTACACCTCGCTGTTCGGCGACGTGGGTTTCCGGTCCGCGCTGTTCAACAACCTGCTGTGGATCGTCGTCGTCCCCACGATGGCAGTCATCATCGGGCTGCTCGTGGCGGTGCTGGCCGACAAGCTGGGGCCTCGCACCGAGAGCCTCAGCAAGTCGGTGATCTTCCTGCCGATGGCGATCAGCTTCGTGGGCGCGGCCACCATCTGGGGCTTCATCTACGACGCGAATCTCCGCGGCGGTGAACAGGTCGGCCTGCTCAACGCCATCGTCGTCGCGCTCGGCTTCGACCCGGTGGTCTGGCTGCAGCAGAGCCAGTGGGCGATCAACGACCTGCTGCTGATGGTCATCATGGTGTGGCTGCAGGCCGGGTTCGCGATGGTGCTGCTGTCCGCGGCGATCAAGAACGTGCCGGACGACACCATCGAGGCGGCGCGGATCGACGGAGCCAGCGAGACGAAGATCTTCTTCCAGGTCATCGTGCCGCAGATCTGGGCGACGGTGCTCGTGGTGTTCACCACGGTCCTCATCCTGGTGATGAAGATCTTCGACATCGTCTACGTGATGACCAACGGTGCCTTCGACACCGAGGTCATCGCCAACACCTTCTTCAAGCAGCTTTTCGAGTTCGGCAACAACGGCCGCGCGGCTGCGGTGGTGGTCGTCCTGATGATCGCGGTGATCCCGTTGATGGTCTACCAGGTGCGCCGGTTCCGTGCAGAGGAGGCCGGTCGATGAGCGCCACAGGTGTGACCAAGGACCTGTCGCAGGCTGACCGGGCGGTCGGCGGGGACGAGCACGGTCACGGTGAGCACCGACGCAGCTTCGGCCAGCGGTGGGGGCCGTCGATCGCCCTGGTGCTGGTCTGCGCGATCTGGACCGTGCCCACGCTGGGCCTGCTGATCTCTTCCTTCCGCGCGGAGGCCGACGTCGAGACGTCGGGATGGTGGACGGTCTTCGCCCCGCCGTTCGAGTCCGGGTGGACGCTCGACAGCTATCGACAGGTGCTGTCCGGCGGCATGGGCGACGCGTTCATCAACAGCATCGTGGTGGCCGTGCCGGCGACCGTGATCCCGGTGATGATCGCGGCCTTCGCGGCGTACGCGTTCACGTTCATGCGCTTCCCGGGGCGCAACATCCTCTTCATCTTCGTGGTCGGCCTGCTGGTCGTGCCGCTGCAGGTGGCGTTCGTGCCGCTGCTGCAGATCTACGTCAGCTTCGACCTCAACGGGACATTCCTGGCGGTGTGGATCGCGCACACCGGCTTCGGCATGCCGCTGGCGATCTACATCCTGCGCAACTACATGGGATCGCTGCCCAAGGAGATCATCGAGTCCGCGGAGATCGACGGCGCCTCGCACTTCCAGACCTTCTGGCGACTGATCCTGCCGATGTCGGTGCCCGCACTGGCCGCCTTCGCGATCTTCCAGTTCCTCTGGGTCTGGAACGACCTGCTGGTCGCGCTGATCTTTCTCGCGAGCAACCCGGCGAACACCGTGGTGACGATCGAGCTGCAGCGGTTGCTGGGCGAGTTCGGCTCCGAGTGGCACCTGCTCACCGCAGCGGCGTTCATCACGATGATCGTGCCCTTGGTCGTGTTCTTCTCGCTGCAGCGGTTCTTCGTCCGTGGGCTCACCGCCGGCTCCGTCAAGGGCTGAGCGACCCCGTCAGTACCAGTTGTTGGCGTGCTTGAACTCGTTGGCCGAGCACGGGCTGCCATAGGACTGCTCGATGTACCACAGGCCCCATCGGATCTGCGTCGCCGGGTTGGTTCGCCAGTCGGCTCCGAAGGCCGCCATCTTCTCCGCGGGGAGCGCCTGCGGGATGCCGTAGGCGCCCGAGCTCGGGTTCGTCGCGTCGACCTCCCAGTTGCTCTCGCCGACCCACAGCTCGTCCAGACAGCCGAACTGGCTGGCGTCCCAGCCGTATCGGGGCAGCAGGCTCAGCGCGATCTCCCGCGGGTCGGTCGGCGGCAGCTCGGCGGCCGAGGAGACCCCGCCGCCGCCCAGCTCGCTCTGTGCCCGCTCGTCGGTCGGGCGCAGCTGGTCGATCTGCGTGCGGATCGCATGCCGGGAGGTCTGCGTGAGCGCAGCGACCTCCCGCTCGCGAGCGACGTCACCAGCACCGTCACCAGCATCGTCATGAGCGCGGTCACCGGCGTTGTGTCCGGTGCTCGTGGAGTCGGCGGGGCGGGGCGGCGCGTCGAACGAGGACCAACCGCTGACCGCCACACCGGCGACGAGTACGCCACCGAGCGCTGCGGCGGTGCCCGCGTGCCGGCGCAGGCCACGGCTGCGCGGCGCCCGGTGGGCAGGACGGGGTCGCCGGCGTCGGCCGGGCCGATCGGGCAGGTGGGACACGAGGCGTTGTCCTCAGGTCGGAGGCAGGAGACAATCCGGCCCAGCCTGAACCATCCCGGCGCCGTTATCAAATCGAGACAGGACCCGTCAACGGCCTCGGGCCGGTGGGGTCAGTGAAGTCAAGGCCCGTGGCGAGGCTCCGCGGCCACCCGGCGCGATGACTCTCGTGCGCGACCGCGGCCCGCTGCCTCCCGAGGCTTTCCCGCGCCTCCCATGGCTTGCAGACCTCGGCCGCCACGAGGAACCCGAGGTCCCATGGTGTTCTGGGCGGGGCCGACGATTTCCGTGGGTCGACGAGCTCCCGTCGCGCACATCTGTTTCCCAGCCGGGGCCCGTGCCGGTAGAAGGCTCCGTCCTTGCTCTGAGATCACTCAGTGTTGGGTGACTTGGTCATGGCGAGCACGTCGAGGGCGTGGTCGAGCTGACTCTCGGTGAGGTCGCCGCGCTCGACGTACCCCTGCTCGAGCACCACCTCACGGATCGTCCGGCGCTCGGCCAGCGCCTGCTTGGCGACCTTGGCGGCGGCCTCGTAGCCGATGAAGCGGTTCAGCGGCGTCACGATCGCCGGCGAGGACTCCGCCAGCTCGCGACAGCGGTCGACGTCGGCCTCCAGGCCGGCGACGCAGCGCTGCGCAAGCACCCGAGACGCTGCGGAGAGCAACCGGATTGACTCCAGCAGGTTGCGCGCCATCACCGGCATCATCACGTTGAGCTCGAAGCTCCCGGACGCGCCCGCGACCGACACGGTGGCGTCGTTGCCGACCACCTGGGCGCACACCATCAGGACGGCCTCCGGCACGACCGGGTTGACCTTGCCCGGCATGATCGAGGAGCCCGGCTGCAGGTCGGGGAGCCGGATCTCGCCGATGCCGGCGCGGGGTCCGGAGCCCATCCACCGCAGGTCGTTGCAGATCTTGGTCAGGCTCACCGCGACCGTGCGCAGCTGACCGGACAGCTCCACCAGCGCGTCGCGGGCTCCCTGTGCCTCGAAGTGGTTCGCAGCCTCGGTCAGCGGCAGCTCCGTCGACTCCGCGAGCAGCTCGATCACCCGCGCACTGAACCCGGCCGGTGTGTTGATGCCGGTGCCGACCGCGGTGCCGCCGAGCGGCAGCTCGGCCACGCGCGGCACAGCCGACTCCACCCGGGCAATGCCCGCCCGGACCTGTGCGGCGTAGCCACCGAACTCCTGCCCCAGCGTGACCGGTGTCGCATCCATCAGGTGCGTGCGTCCACTCTTCACCACGGTCTGCAGCTCGTCGGCCTTCGCGGCGAGCGACTCGGCCAGCTCCTGCAGGCTCGGCAGCAGATCGTGCACGACACCTTCGGTGGCGGCGACGTGGATGGACGTGGGGAACGTGTCGTTGCTGCTCTGGCTGGCGTTGACGTGGTCGTTGGGGTGCACGCCCGCGCCCCCGTCGTCGCCCCCCTCGCTACGCAGGGCGCGGCTGGCCAGCGTGGCCAGGACCTCGTTCATGTTCATGTTCGACGAGGTGCCGGATCCGGTCTGGAAGACGTCGACGGGGAACTCGTCGTCGTGCCGGCCGTCGGCGACCTCTCCGGCCGCGTCGGTGATCGCGTCGGCGACCTGCTGCGGGAGTACGCCGAGCTCGGCGTTGGTGCGTGCCGCCGCGGCCTTGATCAGGGCCAGCGCCCGGATGTGCACCGCCTCCAACGTCGTACCCGAGATCGGGAAGTTCTCGACGGCACGCTGGGTCTGGGCCCGCCAGAGGGCGGCAGCCGGCACGCGGACCTCGCCCATCGTGTCGTGCTCGATGCGGTAGTCACCGTTGGTGGATGCAGGGGTGGCATCAGTCATGTGGTCTTTCATACACCGTGGCCGGGTCCCCGCACCGGACCCGGGTCCTCGGTCGCCGGCTCGGTGACACGCGCGTGCATGGCCTCGAGCTGCGCAGCCAACGCCGTACCGAGGAACAGTGCGATCGAGCTCAGATAGCACCACAGCAGAAGCGCCATGATGCCGGCGAGCGGACCGTAGACGCCTCCGAAGGATTCGCTGTACTTCACGTACAGGCCCAGCAGGCTGGAGGCGACCATGGTCAGGGACACGCTGACGCCGGCGCCGAGGGCCAGCCAGGAGAGGCCCGGCTGGCGGCGACGCGGCGCGTGGTCGAGCAGCACGGCCACGGTGAACGTGGTCAGCGCCAGGCCGAGCGGCCAGCGGCCGATGTCCCAGACCCGGTCGACGGTCGCGCTCCAGCCATAGACGTCCTGCATTGCCTCGCCGAGGGGGCCGCCGGCGACGAGTAACGCGAACCCGGCTCCGATGGGGAACGCGAGTACGGCGGTCATCACCGCGGCGCGGCCATATTTCCACGGCGCCGGGCGGTCGCGGGCGATCCCGTAGATGCGGTTGCCGCCCCGCTCGACCTGGGCGACGGCGGTGACCATCGACACGATGGAGAACGCGAGGCCGAGCACCAGCGCGATCTCCCCGGCACGCTCGACGGTCTCCTCCGGCCGGACGGCGTTGGACAGCAGGTCGCTGCTGCCGGCACCCGGTGTCAGCGCGGAGATCGTGCGCGCGACCACCTCCGAGGCTCGGTCGGCGTCGAGGTCGGCGGCAAGCCCGGTCATCGCCAGCAGGAACGGAACCAGCCCGAGCGCGATCTGGAAGGCCAGCGCACGCGCGTTGGTGAACCCGTCGCCGTAGCGGAACCGGACCAGGGAGTCGACGACCAACCGCACCAGGCCGTGCCTGCGCACGGTGCGCCACGCGTCCTCGGCGTCGAGCTCGTCGCCGGACATGTCCATCGTCACCGGGACCTGTTTCGCCGTCGTCACGCCGACATTGTGCCGTGGGGTCAGGCCGTGGTGCTGAGCAGCCAGTAGGACTCGGCCCGCCCCTGCAGGTCCACGGCGACCGAGCGGGTACGGGAGTCGCCGAACACGTCCGTCATCGTCGCGGCCAGCGCCGGAGTCGGCGCGGCCGACCAGACGGTCAGCTGTCCGCCGAGGCGCAGCCGGGACCGGCAGGCGGTGAGGAACTCGGCGGCGTAGACGGCGGCGTTCTGCTCGTGCACGAGGTAGCCGGGCCCGTTGTCGACGTCGAGCACCACGGCGTCGAGGCTGTGCGCCGCGGCTTCGGCGACGACGTCTCGCACGTCAGCGACCACGATCTCGACGCGGGGGTCGCAGACCAGGTCGGCACCGGGGATCGTGCCCGCGCGCATCCAGTCGACGACGGCCGGCTCGATCTCGGCGACCACGACACTGTGCACCCTGCTGTCGTCGAGCAGCTCACGGACGGTGAAGCCGAGCCCGAGGCCTCCCACCAGCACCCGGTGCGGGTGCGCCATCGTATCCAGCGCGGCTCGAGCCAGCAGCCGTTCGGTGTCCGTCTGCGCCGTGTCCATCACGAACACACCGTTGACCCGAAGCTCCACCGCGCCGTCGTCGCGCCGGCGCACCACCACCTCGCCGCGCTCGGAGACCGCCCTGGCCA
>DASSKO010000132.1:0-22455 GCA_035690425.1 Nocardioidaceae bacterium | reverse complement strand
ATCTGTGCACAACTACTTTCCGTTGTGGACAACACAACGACGCTATCCACCTGTGGACACAAACCGGGCCGGCTTACAGCTGGATCAGGCCATGGCTGTCTGGCGATCCCGTCCGTGGCGGTTGGCGCGGTGCGGCGCTATGACCGGGCGCTAGGTATGGCGCCATGGATGTGACGGCGGCAGGTCCAGCGCCGGGTTGTCGGTAGTAGACGGACTTCGCGCGCCGCAGCCGCGTACGCCCGTCGCCCGAAGATGGCGATCAAGAAGGCATCGCGGCTCGCGGTCGACAAACATGTGCCCCCCCAGTTCGGGAAGCAGGCCCTCGCACATGTGGGCGGACCAGGTGGTCGAGAGTTGGGTGGACCGAGTCCGGATGGCCACGGCGGTGGCGGTGGCCAGTGTGGCCGCCTCCGCCCGCACACGGTCCTGACGTTTGCTGCTGGTGTTTCTGGTGGTCGTGGGCGCAGCGGTGCTCGGGGCAGACGGCCTCGATTACGGCAACGCGACGAAGACGCTGGCCTAGCTGTGACCAGATGTCACCCGACTGACAGTCGACGAGCACCGGCCGTCAGTTCGAAGCGGTTAGCCCTGCCGGATAGGCTGTGCACCGCCCCTGCCCCAGTAGCTCAGGGGATAGAGCGTCCGCCTCCTAAGCGGTAGGTCGCAGGTTCGAATCCTGCCTGGGGCACGCTCTCCTACGTGGCTCGGCGCTCGTCACCTTCATGGGTGGTGTCCGCAGACCGCCGCGCATACGGCGCCTTCAATCCCGCATCGCGACGGGCTGCGATGAGCAGCAGCAGCGCGGTGAGTGCGCCGTACACGAGATGCACCGTCGCCTCGAACGGCTGGTTGACCCCACGAAACGCGGAGAACTGCTCGAACAGCCGCGCCAGCACCTGGAAATTGACGATGTAGACGATGGCACCGAACAGCGGCCCGGCCAGCGCGACCAGAATGGCGCTGCGGATGCCCACCGTCACCAGCGCGAAGGCGAGGCCGAAAACGGCCGCGAGCACGGAGTGCACGACCATGCCCAACCAGATGTCCGCGGTGCCGGACGCCGCGGCCTCGGGCCCCTGAATGATCGAGGCGATCAGCCGGAACGGCGCGAGCCGCGCCATCCCCATCGTCGTGGCGAACCACGACGTCAGGGCAATGAAGGCAACACCGGCCAGGAAACCGCCGATTACGCCCATCGCGAGATACTGACCGGGGCGAGGTCGTCCGATCACCGACTTGCGGGCGGGGCGTTGGACTGGCTCGGCCATGTCGTCGTCCTCTCGCCAGGGTCGGTGCCGCAGACGCCGGCGGCGCTGCTGGACAGCGACAGCTTGGACGCTTCGGTAAATACCCCCCGGGGTCTCGGCCAAACCAGGCCCGACACCCCACACATCCGCCCTCACAACTGGCGCAGCAGTTCCTTCATGCGCTCGATCTCCGCACTCTGGCCCGCCGCGACATCGGTGCCGATCTCACTGATGCGGACGTCGGTGCCGTCCTCCATCACCTGGCCGGCCATCTCCACCGCCCCTTGGTGGTGCGCGATCATGCCCTGCAGGTAGAGCACGTCGAAGCGGTGCCCCTCGGCCGCCGCCAACGCGTCCATCTGGTCCTCGCTGAGCATGCCCGGCATCATCGCGTGGTGCCCGCCGCCACCGTGAGCGTCGCCGTCGTGAGCGCCGCCGGCGAGGTCAGCGGCCGTCGGCGCCTCGATCCCGTGGCGCTCCAGCCAGGCCGACATCTCCAGGATCTCCGCACCCTGCGCATCGGCGATTCGGGCGGCCACCGCCTTGACCTTGGGATTCTGCGCACGGGTCCTCGCCAACTGGCCCATCTCCAACGCCTGCGCATGGTGCGGGATCATCATCTGCACGAACTCGACGTCGGCGTCGTTGTGCCCGACCTCCGGCACGGAAGCATCGGGCGCGAGCGTCTCGGCCTCCTCGCCGGGATGCCCGGGCTGGATGACCGTGCCCGTGGCGGGCGGGTTGCTGCTGGGAGTGGCCGAGGCCTCAGACCCCGTCGAAGACTCACCCGAAGACTGGGCCGAAGACTGGGCCGAAGACTCAGCTCCGGCAGAGCAGGCCGATACCGCGGTCAGTACCGCCGCGGAGCACAACGCCGCCAGCCACCGTCGTCGCGACGCCGTGCAAACGCAGGTGCGCACATCCACCTCTCATCACACAATGCGATTGAGTTCTTACCTTGTGTTCCGACGCCAGCATAGGTCAGGATCAGCGTGAGCCAGACCACACCCCGGACGGAAGGTTCCCATGCCACGTCGATACTCCTCACATCCACCGCGGATGCGGCGATTCGGGCTCGCCGCAACCAGCGCCCTCGCGCTCGGGCTGACCGCACTCATGCCGCCCGTGCTCGCCAGCGGAGCTCCGCACCAGGCGGCCGCCGATCGCAGCGATCCCAAGTGCGTACCGAACCAGCAGGCGCTCCAACACGCCAACGACCGGTTCGACCAGGCCTGCCTCCCCGGCCAGGACATCGCCCAGCTCGACGACCGCGGCGCCGGCCTGGAGCCGGGCGAGACCGCGAGCCACCACATGTCGCTGCTTGCCAACATTCCCAAGCAGGGCGCCTTTGCCGACTACGGCGCGTTCAACTCAGACCTCGCCTTCCAGGGCGACTACGCCTACGCCGGCAACTACAACGGCTTCAACGTCTACAACATCAAGAAGGCACGCAAGCCCGAACTGGTGACCCAGGTCGTCTGCCCCGGCTCGCAGAACGACATCTCGGTCAGCGGCGACATCCTGGTGCTGTCCACCGACTCCAGCCGCAGTGACGACTCCTGCGACTCGACCTCGCAGAGCGCCCGGGAGAAGGACTCGTGGGAGGGCATCAAGGTCTTCGACATCAGCAACCCGGCCTCCCCCGAGTACGTCGCAGCTGTCGAGACCGCATGTGGTTCGCACACCCACTCGCTGGCGCCCAGCCACGACGGCGACAACCTGTACGTCTACGTGTCCTCCTACGGCCCCCGTTCGGCATACCCGGACTGTCAGCCGCCGCACGACCAGATCAGCATCGTGAAGATCCCGACGGCCTCGCCGGCCGAGGCCACCCTCGCGGCCACTCCGGTGCTGTTCCCCGACGGCGGCAACCCGGACGGCACCAGTGGCTGCCACGACATCACGGCGTACCCGAGCAAGGACATCGCGGCCGGCGCCTGCATGGGTGACGGCATCCTGATGGACATCTCCGACCGCGAGGCGCCGGTGGTGACCGAGCAGGTGCGTGACACCGAGAACTTCGCCTTCTGGCACTCGGCGACGTTCAACAACGACGGCACCAAGGTCGTGTTCACCGACGAGCTCGGAGGCGGCGGCGCCCCCACCTGCAACCCCACGGTCGGTGACACCCGCGGCGCCGACGGCATCTACAACATCGTGGACGGCGAGTTGGTCTTCCAGAGTTACTACAAGATGCCCCGCACCCAGTCCAACACCGAGAACTGTGTTGCTCACAACGGATCGCTGATCCCGGTGAAGGGTAGGGACATCATGGTGCAGGCCTGGTACCAGGGCGGCATCTCGGTCTTCGACTTCACCGACTCCAAGCACCCGCGCGAGATCGCCTGGTTCGACCGTGGGCCACTCTCGAGCGATCAGCTCCTGCTGGGAGGGTCGTGGTCGGCGTACTACTACAACGGCTACGTCTACTCCAACGACATCCAGCAGGGCCTCGACGTCCTCGCGATCCGCCACCCAGCGGTCGCATCCGCCAAGGGACACAAGTACGACGTGCTCAACCCGCAGAGCCAGCCGCACTACAACGGCTGACCTGTGCGCATCGCGAGGGCGTCCGGTCCGGGCACGGGCCGGGCGCCCTCGTTCGCGTTTTCCGAGATGGAGAGAACTCGATGACCCGACCTGCCCGCTCACCTCGCACCCGCCTGCTCGCCCTGACAGCCGCAGTCGCGGTGGCTGCACCACTGACCGCGGTCGCCGGCCCGGCGGCGGGTGCACCACCTGCACCGCAAACGCCATACACGCTGGAAAACGGCGTCACCAGCCCGACCTTCGAGTATGCCGACGCCATCCGTGAGACGGTCTGGGTGCAGGCGCCCGACCTCGACGGCAACGGCGAGCCCGACCGGGTGGCCGCCGACATCATCCGGCCGCGCGAGCTCGATGCGAGCGCCGACATCCCGGTCATCATGGACGCCAGCCCCTACTACCTGTGCTGCGGCCGCGGCAACGAGTCCGAGCTGAAGGAGTACGACAGCGACGGCGACCCGGCCAAGTTCCCGCTGTTCTACGACAACTACTTCGTGCCGCGCGGGTACGCCTACGTCGCGGTCGACATGGCCGGCACCGCCCGCTCCACCGGATGCACCGACGAGGGCGCTGACTCCGACATCAGGTCGGTGCGCGCTGTCGTCGACTGGCTCAACGGACGTGCCACCGCGGTCGATGCCGCGGGAGAGCCGGTCGAGGCGGACTGGAGCAACGGCAAGACCGGCATGATCGGCAAGTCCTACGACGGCACTCTCGCCAACGGCGTCGCGGCGACCGGAGTCGAAGGCCTGGAGACGATCGTGCCGATCGCCGCGATCAGCTCCTGGTACGACTACACCCGCTACCAGGGCCTGCCGTTCTCCTACAACTACCCGACGTTCCTGTCGTCCTACATCGCCCGCGACCGCACGGAGGCCGTGGACTGCTCCGAACGCCTTGCGTACATGACTACACACGACGGCGACGAGACCGGTGCCTACACCGACTTCTGGGCCGACCGTGACTACCGCGTGGGCGCGACGCGCAACGCGGCCAACGTCGAGGCGAGCGTGTTCGTCGTACACGGCCTCCAGGACTTCAACGTCAAGACGCCCAACTTCTCCCGCTGGTGGGATGCACTCGGTGCGCATGGCGTGGAGCGCAAGATGTGGCTGACCCGGGTGGGCCACGTGGACCCGTTCGACTCCGACCGCGAGAGCTGGGTGCCGACGCTGCACCGCTGGTTCGACCACGAGCTGATGGGCATCGACAACGGCATCGACCGCGAGCCGGCGGTGCGTGCGGAGATCGCACCGGGCGAGTGGGTCGAGTCCCGCGACTGGCCGGTCGCGCACCGGTTCGCGCGGCTGCAGCCGCAGGACGGCGGCGGCCTCGTCCTCGGCCGGCGTGACCGCGACCGCGCCGGGTTCGTCAACGACCCGAGCCAACGCGAGGCCGAGGCGCTCACCGCCGGCGCGAACCCCAACCGGCTGCTGTTCAGAACCGGCACGCTGGAGCACGAGGTGCGCATCTCCGGCACCGCCCGGGTGCAGCTCGACGTGACCCATGGCGCACCCACGGGCCAGGTCGGGGTCGCTCTGGTCGACTACGGGGAGTCGGAACGGGTGCTGGCACGCAACGGTGGCGTGCGCACCTTGCAGACCGAGTCGTGCTGGGGTGCGTCGACCAGCACCGACGACTCCTGCTACCTCGAGGTCGAGCAACGGCGCGAGACCACACCGCTGCAGGTGCTCTCGCGCGGCTGGGCGCGTCTCGACGGCGCCGGTCGGCACACCGTGACGGTCGCGCTGACCGCCAACGATGTCGTCGTGCCGGCGGGCCACCAGATCGGCCTCGTCGTGGTCGGCGCCTCCCGCGAGTGGGTGGTGACGGTCGACCGCGCTCCGACGGAGTACTCGGTCAACCTGCGCAACACCACGCTGCGGTTGCCGATCCAGGGCCGGATGTCCGACTTCGCTCCGGGCAAGAGCCTGGTGCCGTCGCGCGACGAGCTCCCGGCCGGCACCCTCGCCGACCCGAGGGAATTCCGCATCCCACGGTGAGCTGAGGCTCAGCGTCCGAGGGTCCGCGGCCCGTCGACCGCGGGCCCTCTCGGACGCAGCCGAACAGCCAGCTGTCGCACTAGGATGTCGGCGACCGTGTGAGGGAGACCATGTCGAACTATCAGCCGATGTCCGCGCCGCCGCCCGAAGGACGCGCGGGTCGGCGGTCCGTCGAGGCGCCGCCGTCCATCCGCACCGCCGTCAACATCGTGTGGGGCATCGTCGCGATGTCGGTGGTCAGCCTGCTGCTCACCTTCGTCTATCTGGACGACCTCGTCGAAGCAGCGTCGGTGAACCTGTCCGCAGAGCAGCAGGACGCCGCACGGACCGCCGCGCTCGTCAGCGGGGTCTTGTTCGCGGTGGTCTTCGGTGTGCTGTGGGCCGTGCTGGGCCTCTTCCTGGGCCGGGGCAAGAGCTGGGCGCGCGTCGTGCTCACGGTGCTCGTCGTCATCGGTGTGCTGGGGGGCCTCTTCGGCTTCTTCAGCAGCCGGCCGGTCCTGCTCACTATCGCGGGGATCGTCACTCTGGCGTTGCAGGCCGCGCTGCTCTACTTCATGTGGCAGCGGGACGCCACCGCTTATCTGCAAGGTCGTTGAGCCGCTCGCGCACACGTAGACCGCCATGGTGGCGGACTGGCCGTCACCTCGGCGGCGCGGCCCGTACCGTGACGGAATGAACGAGCTGCGCGGACTGCTTGGCCAGCGCTGCAATGGGTCGCCGACGGGGTCGCCGCGCTGATCGGGTACGCCGGTGAGGGCACCCAGTTTCTCTTCGGCCCCTTGCTCGCGGTCGGCGAGGAGGGTTCGACCATCTTCGCCCTGCAGGCGCTGCCGGTGATCGTCTTCCTCGGCTCCGTGATCGGGCTGCTCTACTACCTGCGGTTGATCCAGTACGCGACCCATTTCATCGGCGGCGGCATCTCCTGGCTGCTGCGGGTCAGCAAGGTGGAGTCGCTGTATGCCAGCACGGTGATCTTCCTCGGCCAGAGCGAGGCACCGCTGATGATCGCGCCGTACCTGCGCACGCTCAGCCGCGGCCAGCTCTTCACCGTGATGACGGCCGGCTTCGCCGCGGTCGCGGGGTCCACGCTGGTCGGCTACTCGCTGCTCGGCGCGCCGCTGCAGTACCTGCTCGCGGCCACGGTCATGAACGCTCCCGCCGCTCTGCTGATGGCCAAGATCATGTGGCCCGACTCCGCCGACGCCGAGCCGGGTACGACCACCTCCGGCGCCGATCACGAGATCGACGTACGCGATGTCAAGGACGAGGACTCCAGCAACGTCATCGACGCGCTCGCCCGGGGCGCCATCGCCGGCGGCAAGATCGCCGTGACAGTCGGCGGACTGTTGATCGCCTTCATCGCCCTGATCGCCCTGGCCAACGGCATCCTCGGGGGCATCGGCGGATGGTTCGGCTACGACGGGCTCACGTTCGAGCGCATCCTCGGCTGGATCCTCGCGCCGCTGGCTTGGCTGATCGGCGTGCCGTGGAGCGAGGCGGTGCAGGCGGGCTCTTACATCGGCCAGAAGACGGTGCTCAACGAGTTCGTCGCGTACGCCGCCTTCGGCCCGAACGTGGACACGCTCTCCCCCGTCACCGTCGTCATCGTGGCGTTTGCGCTGGCCGGCTTCGCCAACTTCGCCTCGATCGCAATCCAGATCGGCACCATCGGCAGCCTGGAGCCAGAGCTGCGCTCGCAGGTGGCGAGCTTGGGGCTGCGGGCACTGCTCGCCGGCAGCCTCGCCAACCTGGCCAACGCAGCCGTCGCCGGTGTGATCGCGACCCCCGTGACCTAGCTCCTCTCACCGCCAGATCGCAACATTGCCGCGCAAACATGCGATCTCGGCGCGAAAGGGGCCGCGGTCAGCGGATGGTGTCGCGTAGCGCGTCGACGACGGCGGCTACCGTCGGATGGGCGGGCAGGTCCTCCACCAGCACCGGCAGCGGGATGCACCAGTTGTCGCGCTCGACGGTGCCCGGGATGTTCGGCCGGCGCTCCTCGGCGACCGCATCCTCCAGCGTCGCCGACACCAGCACCGACGGAGCCCGGCCGAGCCAGCGGTGTGCGGCTGTCGTGACCTCGGCGACGCTCGCGGACGCAGGCACCCGCACGCACTCCAGCCGTTGCAGCAGTTCACGGCGCCCCGCCTCGAGCCGGTCACGGGAAGCTCCGACGAGGCCGGCCTGCTCGTCCACGTCGGCGCCTGTCCACAGCCCGGCGATCGTGGGCAGGTCGTGCGTGGTCACCGCGGCCATCGCCGAGACCGGCCACTGCGCCGGGTCGTCCTCCTCGAACCACAGCAGCTTGTACGACAGGATGGCGTGCTCGGCCAGCGCCTCGCGTACGCCGGGTTCGACGGTGCCGAGGTCTTCGCCGACGACGATCGCCTGTGCGCGATGGCTCTCCAGGGCCACGATGTCGAGCATGTCCGCGCTGGGATAGCGCACGTAGGCACCGTCGCCCGGTGATCCGCCCTCGGGGACCCACCAGAGCCGGAACAGTCCCATCACATGGTCGATCCGCACCCCGCCCGCCCCGGCCATCGTGGCTCGGATCGACTCGATGAACGGCTCGTAGTCCGCGGCACGCAACCGCCACGGGATCAGCGGCGGCGATCCCCAGCTCTGCCCGTCGCTGTTGAAGATGTCGGGCGGCGCGCCGACGGCCACGCCGCCGGCCAGGGTGTCCTGCCAGGCCCACGCGTCGGCGCCACCGCCGGCCACCCCGATCGGCAGGTCCTGCAGCACCGGCATCGAGCCGGTCGCCGCTCGCATCTGCATGTCGAGCAGCCACTGCAGCCAGGCGAAGAACGTGACCCGGTCGGTGTGCGCGGCGACGAACCGCTGCACGGCGGCGCCGGTGGGCTGACGCAGCGAGTCGTCCCAGTCGTGCCAGTCCGGGCCGTGCCGCTCGGCGAGGGCACACCAGGTGGCGAACTCCTGCAGCGAGCTGCCCTGCCGCTCCCGCCACGCCTCGAACCCCGCCCACCCAGACTGGGCCCCGTCAGACGTCGTGGCGAAGATCTGTTCGAGCGCCGCCAGCTTGGCCTGCCAGACCGCGTCCCGGTCGATCATCGAATGCCGGGCTGCATCCCGCCGCAACTTGGTGAGGTCGACGCGGTCCGCGCCGGGTACGTCGTCGACGCGCAGGTAGATCGGGTTACGGAACCGCCGCGTCGCCGGCAGGTAAGGGCTCGGCTCCTGTGGCAGCGTTGGCGATACCGCGTGCAGCGGGTTGACCAGGACGAACCCTGCGCCGGCGTCAGCAGCCCAGGCGCGCAGCGCGCCGAGATCTGCCAGGTCACCGATGCCCCAGCTGTCGCGCGACCGGCTGGCGTACAACTGGACCGTCCAGCCCCATGCGCGCCACCCGTCCGGAAGCCAGCACCGCCCCGGCGAGACGATCAGCCGGCGTTCGGCCCCGTCCGCCGTACGCAGCCGGTGGTAGCCGAGCGGGAAGTCCGCAGGCAACGTCTGGTCGACCTGGCGCGTGCTGCCGTCCTCACACGCCACCTCGACCGCGCCGAGGCCCAGGTCCCGCCCGGGCCGGGTCACGAGGGGAGCACGCTGCTCCAGGTCGGCCGGCGGCTCGCCGATGGCCTCGCGCAACCGACGGACGGTCTCGTCGGACAGTGTGTTGATTTGCCCGTGGGCGTCCTTCCAGCGACGATGGATGCCCCAGGAGTCGGGTGCGAGGTTCTCTTCGGTGGCCATCGGTCGATCATGCCTCACACCTGGAGGACCGGTGGTGTCGGAGGATGGGGTGAGGATGCAAACGGCTCGCAAGGTCTTCACGCTGGTGGCGGGCTGGGCGCTGGTGCTGGTCGGCACCGCCGCTCTCCTTCTGCCCGGGCCGGGTCTGCTGCTGCTCCTCGCGGGTCTCATCGTGCTCTCGCAGCAGTACGTCTGGGCCGCGCGGCGGGTCGAGCCGATGAAGGCGCGCGCCTTCGACGCGGCCGAGCAGGGGGTACGCACAGGCCCCCGCATTGCCGCGTCGGTCGCCTCCGCCTGCGCCGTCATGGGCGCCGGTGTGGTGTGGGGACTCGATCCCACCATCGGCACCTGGGGGCCGATCGGCCCACGGCTGCCGTTCGGCGGCTGGGCGACCGGCCTCAGCCTGATCCTGTCCGGGCTGATCGCGCTGGCGCTGATCGGCTATAGCATCCGCCGTTTCCGGGGTCGCTGACTACCCAGTTCGCCGCCTCGATCTGGTTCACTTGGTTCCATGCCTCTCGACGGTGTCTACGAGCCCAGCCCCAGCCAGCACGTCCGTGACCAGGTGGACGCCTACGAGCGCTCCCGCGGCACCGAGGGCGCCACGATGCACGGGCTGCCGGTGGTCATCCTGACCAGCCGCGGCGCCCGGTCCGGCCACATCCGCAAGACCCCGCTGATGCGGGTCGAGCACGAGGGCGTGTACGCCGTGGTGGCCTCCAAAGGCGGCGCCCCCGAGCACCCCGTCTGGTACCACAACCTCAAGGCGCATCCCGAGGTCGAGCTGCAGGACGGCCCGGTGCGCCAGGACATGGTCGCCCGCGAGGTGGCGGGCGAGGAGAAGGCGGCCTGGTGGGAGCGTGCGGTGGCGGCCTTCGCCGACTACGCCGACTACCAGCGGCGCACCGATCGCGACATCCCGGTCTTCGTCGTCGAGCCGGCCTGAAGCCGTCCACCGTGGCGGCCGGCCACGGTGATCATCGGCGGCCGCGGCGGGCCCGCAGGTAGTCGGCGACGACGTACTCGCCGAGTCGGGAGACGTCCGGTGTGAACACCCGGCCGCCGGCGCGCCGTGCCACGGCGTCGACGAACCGGGCCAGCCCGGGGTCGTCGCCCAGCATGAAGAAGTTGACCGCGGCGCCGAAGCGGGCGAGCTCGTCGACCTGGGCAACGGTCGCGCGCAGTGTCTGCATGGTCGTCGGCCAGCTGAAGGCGGGCTGCCCGTCGTCCGTGAGGTGCGCGGTCGGCTCGCCGTCGGTCACGACCAGCACGACCGGCTCGGCGTCGGGGTGCCGGCGCAGGTGCCGGGCCGCGATCATCAGCGCGTGCTGCAGATTGGTGCCTTGCACCCACTCGGGCTCGACATCGGCCAGCTGCACGGGCGACAACCTGCGCGCGGCAAGGTCGAAACCGATGACCTGCAGCGCGTCCTGCCGAAACCGCGTCTCCACCAGGTGCGACAGCGCCAACGCGGTCTGCTTCATCGGTCCCCAGCGGCCCTCGGCCACCATCGAGTACGACAGGTCGACGCACAGCGCGACGGCGGCAGCGGTGCGCCGCTCGGTCTCCACCACCTCGAAGTCCTCGACGAGCAGACCGCCCGTGCCGTCGCCGGAGCTGCCGACCGACCGATACAGCGCGTTGGAGACCGTGCGGGCCGCGTCGATCGCCAGCTCGTCACCGAAGACCCAGGGCCGGGTCAGCCCGGTGGGCTCGTCGGCCGACCCCGCGCGGTGGTCGTCATGGTCGCCACGACCGGTCGCCTCGATCTGCGCGAAGACCCGGCGCAGGGCCGTCTCCCCCAGCCGTCGCACCGCACGGGGGGTGAGCCGCAGGCCCTCGTCGTCGCGGGAGACGAAGCCCTGCCGCTCCAGCTCCCGCTCCAGCTCGCGCAACGCCTGCAGGTCCGCGGCGGCGCCGGAGCCGAGCCGCTGCTCCAGCACCTCGACATCGACATCGTCGAGGGTCGCGCCCGGATGGTCCTGGGAGAGCTGCTGCTCGAGTGCCTCCAGGTCGGCCAGCTCGGCCACTGCCTCCACGGCATCGCTGTAGCCGAGTGCGTCTCCACCGGGACGCATGTCCACCGGCTGTGGCTGTCCCTGGCCTGGGCGCAACGCGCGCAGGTTGTCAGACAGCTGCGCCATCTGCGCGGCCAGGTCAGGGTCATCCAGCGCGTTCCTCATCAGCTGGCCCAGCTGTTCGCGCTGGTCCGGTGACAGCGAGGCCATCATCCGCTGCGCCGCGGCCTGCCGTCGGGCGAGCGCGTCGATCAGCTCGTCGACGTCGCGGGGCTGCTCCGGGAAGAGCTCGCCGTGGGCGTCCATGAACGCCGCGAACCGGTCGGTCCCCGCCTGACCGCTCAGCTCGCCCCGTGCGTGCGCCGCCAGCAACGCGTTGAGGTCGGCCAGCATGTCCTTGATTCGGTCCATCGCTGCCGGGTCGCCGGACTCTCCGGCGGCTTCCAGTGCCTGTTTCATCCCGGCGAACTGCGCGTCGAGGACCTCCCGGCGCAGCATCGCCTGGATCGACTCATAGATCGCGCGGGCGTCGTCGGAGTGCCAGTCATAGCCGTCGAGCGCGCGCACGGCGCCGGACACGTCGTCGGGCAGCGTCGCGAGCTCCATCTCGGCCAGGCGCGCCGCGTCCCCCTGCTCGCCGGCGAGGGCGTCACGCTCGGCGGCCAGCGCCTGGTCCAGGGCGGCCCGCACCTTGTCCAGCGTCCCCGCCAGGTCGCCCCGTCTGCGAGCGGCCGCGCGCATCCGGCGTACTCGCTCGGCCAGGTCTTCCAGCCCACGGCTGCGCCCCCGCGGCCCCTCGAGACCGCGCCGCAGCAGCTCCCGCAGGGCATCGCGCACCGACCCGCCCGCGAGCACGTCGCGACCGAGCTCGTCGACCGCGGCGCGTACGTCGTAGGGCGGCGCCAGTGGGTCGGGCCCACCGCGCCATTGCCCGTAGCGGAACCGGTGACGAGACATCGCCGCGCTCCTACGCCGTGCTGCCCGAGCCGGGGCTGCCCGAGCCGGGGCTGCCCGAGCCGGGACTGCCGTAGACGCTGCGGCCGTCGACGGCGTCCTTGTCGATGCGCCGGGTCAGGTGCAGACCCTCCAGCACCAGCTCGACGGCGGCGGCCGCCTGTCCGGTGGAGGCGTCGTCGCCATGGCCGAGTCGGTCGAGCACCTTCGACAGCCCGGGCATCGTGCCCAGCTGGGCGAGCAACTCCTCGGCCGGCACCAGCTCGCCGGTCTCGACGATCTCACCCTCGGCGAAGATCTCGGTGAAGCCGGACAGGTCCAGCCCAGCCAGTCGGGCCCGGAACGTCTCGGCGGTCGCCACCCGCAGCAGGTGGTGCACGACCTCGGCCTCGCGCCCCTCCTCCCCCATCTCGAACTCGACCTTGCCGAGCAGCGCGGGTACGACGGTGGGCAAGTCACAGACTCGCGCCACCGGGTCGGTCTCACCGGATCGGGCAGCACGCCGCAGCGCCGAGGCCGCCACTCCCTCGGCCGCCGCGATCGCGAACCGCGCGCTGACCCCCGACCGCTGGTCGACCGACGAGGAGTCGCGCAGGGCCCGCGTCAGTCGCGCCAGCACCTCGACGAGGTGTTCGGGCACGTCGGCGACCAGCCGCGCCTCCTGGCTGACCAGCTGCACCTCCTCGGCGACCTCCAGCGGGTAGTGCGTGCGGATCTCGGCGCCGAACCGGTCCTTCAGCGGCGTGATGATGCGCCCGCGGTTGGTGTAGTCCTCCGGGTTGGCCGTCGCCACCAGCAACACGTCGAGCGGCAGCCGCAGCGAGTAGCCGCGGACCTGGATGTCGCGCTCCTCGAGCACGTTGAACATCGCGACCTGGATGCGTTCGGCGAGGTCGGGCAGCTCGTTCAGACCGAAGATGCCGCGGTTGGTGCGTGGGACCAGCCCGTAGTGCACGGTCTCCGGATCGCCCAGCGTGCGTCCCTGCGCCACCTTGACCGGGTCGACGTCACCGACCAGGTCACCGACGCTGGTGTCCGGAGTCGCCAGCTTCTCGACGTATCGGTCGTCGCGGTGCCGCCACACCACCGGCAGATCGTCACCGACCTCCTCGAGCAGCCGCCGGCAGCGGGCGCACACCGGCGCAGCCGGATCGTCGTTGATCTCGCACCCGGCGACGACCGGGCTCCACTCGTCGAGCAGCGCGGCCAGCGTCCGCATCACCCGGGTCTTGCCCTGGCCGCGCTCGCCGAGCAGCACCAGGTCATGGCCGGCGAGCAGCGCGCTCTCCAGCTGCGGCAGCACCGTCTCGTCGAACCCGACGATGCCGGGAAAGGCAGTCTCCCCGGCTCTGAGCCGGCCGAGCAGGTTGTTGCGGATCTCGTCCTTGACGCTGCGCGGCCGGTAGCCGCCGGCGCGCAGAGCGCCACGATTCTGCGCCTTCCGAGTTTGGGCCTGGCTCATGGAGACGAGGCTACGAGACCGGGCCAACCCCGATTTCCGCATTCGCCGGACGACTGGTGCAGATTCTCTGTGTAATGGATCTAGCACCGTATGTAGTTGCCCAGCCGTGGAGTTCTCTGATGCCCCCCATGCCCGCTGCCGTCGTCCCGACCGCCCGCGCACGACGCAGGCGGCGGCTTGCCGTGCCCGGCAGGGGCACCCGCCACCTGCTGAACCGGTTCAGCTACGGAGTCACGCCGCAGCTGTACCGCGAGGCTCGCCGGCGCGGCGGAGCCCAGGAGTGGTTCGAGTGGCAGCTGCGCCCGCGCCGGATCGGCAACAAGTACGCCGACTCCACCAGCAGATGGTTCCCCGCACTGGGCTACTCCAGCGCCACCATCGCCGCCAAGCGCGATGCCGGGACCCTCGAGCCGTGGGACGTGATGGCCGACTTCGCCCGGTGGACGCTGCTGCGCCGAATCTACTCCCGGCGCCAGGTGCAGGAGGTGATGACCGAGTTCTGGAGCAACCTGCTGCACGTACCCGCGCCGTCCGACACCGCCTGGGCGTTTCGCATCTCCTATGACAAGGTGATCCGCCGGCACGCGCTGGGACGCTTCGACGACCTGCTGCAGGCGGCGATCGTGCATCCGGCGATGCTGTGCTACCTGGACAACGCGCGCTCGGTCGCCAGGAACCCGAACGAGAACCTCGGCCGAGAGCTGCTGGAGCTGCACACCGTCGGCCGGCTCGGCGGGTACGACGAGGCCGACGTGCGCAACTCGGCGCTGATCCTCACCGGCTGGCGGGTCGACACCTGGGACGGCTGGCGGTACTACTACTCCCGTAAGGACCACCACGTCGGCAGGGTCACCGTGATGGGCTTCTCCGACGCCAACCGGAACCCGGACGGCAGGGCACTCACGCGCCGCTATCTGCGCTACCTGGCGCACCATCCGGCGACTGCGCGGAGGATCGCCCAGCGGTTGGCGGTGCGCTTCGTCTCCGATGACCCGCCCGCGGACCTCGTCAACAAGCTGACCCGCGTCTACCTCTCCTCGGGCACCGACATCAAAGCGGTGCTCCGGGCCCTCGTGCGCCACCCCGCGTTCGCACGCTCGGTGGACGACAAGGTGCGCACACCCACCGAAGACCTGATCGCCACCTACCGGGTGCTGGGCATCCGCGCCCGCAGGCCGACCGGAAGGGCCTCCGACCTGTCGGACGCCATCTTGTGGCAGGGCGAGGCGATCGGCCAGCGTCCGTTTGCCTGGAACCGGCCGGACGGCTTCCCCGACGCAGGCGACGCGTGGACGTCGGTGAGCCGGATGCTGGGCAGCTGGCGCACGCACAAGAACCTGGCGGGAGGCTACTGGCCCAGGACCGCCATCGACTACCGCGAGCCGATGCAGCTGCTGCCGGACCTGCCGGCGCGGTTCGACTTCGTCGTCGACCACCTCTCCCGCCAGCTCCTCGCGCGCCCGGCGAGCCGGCGTCTCATCGACGCCTGCTGCGCGGTCAGCGGCATCCGCCGGGGCGAGCGCATCACCCGCAACCACCCGCTGGTCAGGTGGAAACTGCCACGGGTGGTCGCCGCCGTACTCGACACGCCCGCGCACATGACGCGCTGAGGAGCCAGACATGCCAGAGACACCAGCGACAGCAGCGACAGCAGAGTGCGGCTGCCCAGAGTTCCGCCGCGAGATGCACAGCACCCGCCGCACCTTCCTCAAGGGGTCGGCGGCGGTCGCGGGCGCGGCCGCGTTCGAGACGATGACCGGCGGGGTCTTCCGCCAGCTGGCCTTCGGCGCCGGGGGCACGGCGGCCAACGTGCTGGTCGTGGTCAGCCTGCGCGGTGGCGCCGACGGGCTGTCCATGGTCGTGCCACACGGCGACCCGGCCTACGCCGTCGCCCGCCCTCGCATCGCCGTACCCACCAGCGCCCTGCTGGCCAAGGACGCGATGTTCGGGCTGCACCCGGCCTTCAAGCCGCTGCTGCCGATGTGGCAGGCGGGCACGTTCGGCGCGGTGCAGGCGGTGGGGCTGCCGCAGCCGAACCGCAGCCACTTCGCGGCGATGGAGGAGATGGAGGACGCCGACCCCGGCTCGGCGGCCCGTCGCGGCTGGCTCAACCGCATGGTCGGCCTCGACCGCGCCGCCAGCCCGATGGAGGCGGTGCAGCTCGGGCAGCCCACCGTGCCGACGGCGCTCTACGGTCCGGCGCCGGTCGTCGCGGGCGCGAAGCTGTCCAGCATCCGCCTGGCCTCACCGAGGAACCGCGACGCGGCCCGCCGCCACCGTCGCAGCATGAACATGACCTGGGGCTCCGCTAGGGGCCCGCTGGGGCGCGGTGCGCGCAGCGCGATGGCCGCGGCGACGACATTGCGGCCGCTGACGACGAGGACCGAGAGGCCGCGAGGGGGTGCCGACTATCCCAAGGGCGATCTCGGTGTCGCACTCGCCGACACCGCTCGGCTGCTGCGTGCCGGCATCGGCGTGGAGGTCGTCTCGATCGACTACGGCGACTGGGACATGCATGTGGGACTCGGCACCGTGCAAGGCGGAGCGATGCGCAACAACGTCACCGAGCTGGCCACCGCTCTGGCGGCGTTCTTCACCGACCTCGGGTCGCTGGCGTCGCGGGTCACCGTGGTCACGATCAGCGAGTTCGGCCGCCGGGTTGCCGAGAACGGCGGCCGCGGGCTCGACCACGGGTTCGGCAACGCGATGCTGCTCCTCGGCGCCGGCGTACGCGGAGGGCAGGTTCACGGCAGCTGGCCGGGCCTGGGATCACAGCGTCTGGTCAGCGGCGACCTCAACGTGACCCGTGACTACCGCAGCGTGCTCACCGAGGTGCTGCGCTCACGCTTCCCGACGACCGACACCAGCAGGGTGTTTCCCGGCTTCCGGCCCGAGACCGTCGGCACGATGCGGCTCTGACGCCAGAGGATGGCCGGAGGGGGCGGCATTATTGCCTCTTTCGGCCGAATGAACAAGGCTGTTGTGCCGCCCGGCGTAGTCATACCGTCTGTTCGTCACATACGGAAACTCGGGGACAGACGTAGGGAGTAACGTGAACCGAACTCTCATCGGCGGCATCGCGACCCTCGCGCTCGTCGCAGCCGCACCCGGCGTCGCGAGCGCCGACCCGCCCGATCGGCGGCCCGCAGCAGCGCCGCCTGAGCACGGGCAGGCGCGTGGTCTGCACAAGGAGCACAATCTGACCAGTCCGCTGGCCGAGAAGCAGAACGCCCTGCAGACCAAGGCGCAAGAGATGGTGCTGCGGGGCCAGGCCAACCCCAGCAGCAGGGGCGGCGACGAGGTCGTCAAGGTGGCACCGGGCCAGTACGTCGAGCTCGCCCGCGAGGACGAGGACGCGATCTGGACCGTGACCGGCGAGTTCGGTGACGGAGTCGCCACCCATGCCCACGGCGGCCACGGCGGCGAGCCCGGACCACTGCACAACGAGATCCCCAAGCCCGACCGCGACGTCGACAACACCACGATCTGGACCGCGGACTTCTCCGAGGAGTACTACGACGACCTGCTGTACTCCCAGCAGCCGGGCGAGATCTCGATGGCCAACTACTACATCGAGCAGTCCTCCAACCGGTACACGGTCACCGGAGACGCGACGAGCTGGGTGCAGGTGCCCAACAACGCCGCGAGCTACGGCAGCAACTACTGCGGTGACATCGTCTGCCAGGACACCTGGTTGTTCGTCGACGACTCCGTCGACGCGTGGTACCAGTCGCAGGTCGATGCCGGCATGAGCGACGCCGAGATCGGGGAGTACCTGTCGCAGTTCGACACCTGGGACCGCTACGACTTCGACGGCGACGGCAACTTCGACGAGCCCGACGGCTACATCGACCACTTCCAGTCCGTGCACGCGGGCGTCGGTGAGGAGACCGGCGGCGGCGAACAGGGCACCAACGCGATCTGGTCGCACCGCTGGTACGTGCAGACCACGCCGATCGGCGAGGCTGGGCCGACGCTGCCCGACGGCACCGAGGTCCCGCTCGGCGGCACCGAGATCGGTGACTCCGGCTACTGGATCGGCGACTACACCGTCGAGCCTGAGAACGGCGGTGTCGGTGTCTTCGCCCACGAGTTCGGCCACGACCTCGGTCTGCCGGACCTCTACGACACCTCCGGCAACACCGGCGGCGCGGAGAACTCCACCGCGTTCTGGACGCTGATGAGCTCTGGCTCCTACGGCAGCAGCGGCGAGCCCGAGGACGGCATCGGCACCGAGCCGATGCACATGGGCAACTGGGAGAAGTTCCAGCTGGGCTGGCTGGACTACGAGGTGGTGCAGCAAGGCGAGCGGGCCAACCTCAAGCTCGGTCCGGCGGAGTTCAACACCAAGCGTCCGCAGGGCGCCATCATCGTGCTGCCGGACAAGGAGGTTCCGCTGGAGCTCGGCGAGCCCTTCGCCGGGGAGAACTTCTACTACAGCGAGTCCGGCGACAACCTCGACAACACCATGACCAAGGAGGTCACCGTCCCGGCCGACGGCGCGTTCACCGCGAAGGTGCGCTACGACATCGAGCCCGGCTGGGACTACGCGTACCTGACCGTCAACGGCGAGAGCGTGCAGACCAACCGGTCGACCGACGACAACCCGAACGGGCAGAACTTCGGCAACGGCATCACCGGAACCACCGATGGCGAGTGGGTGGACCTGACCGCCGACCTCTCGGCGTACGCGGGCCAGACGGTGACGCTGGGCTTCCGGTACTGGACCGACGGGGCGGCCACCTACCCCGGCTTCCAGGCGGACCAGGTGATGCTCGGTGGCGAGCTGATCGGGACGGCGGAGACCGACGAGGGCTGGACGTTCGACGGGTTCCGCCCGACGACCGGCTCGGAGACGCAGGCGTTCTTCAACGCCTACGTGCTGGCGAACCGCCAGTATCTGGGCTACGACGAGTCGCTGCGCACGGGGCCGTACAACTTCGGCTTCCTCGACACCAGGCCGGACTGGGTGGAGCACTTCCCCTACCAGGACGGGCTGCTGATCAACTACTGGGACACGTCGTACACGAACAACAACGTCGGCGACCACCCCGGCAGCGGCCTGATCCTTCCGGTGGACGCGCACCCGAAGATCGAGCACTGGCGTGACGGGACGATGATGCGGCCACGGCTGCAGTCATACGACTCGACCTTCGGTCTAGAGCGGACCACGGCACTGACCCTGCACAACGAGGGCGTGCCGACGAGGATCAAGTCCAAGCCGGCGGCTCGGATCTTCGACGACAGCCGGTCCTACTGGACCGAGTGCGACGCCCACGCCTGCACCGGCGAGCACGAGGGCCACTACCAGCCCGGCTGGAGCAGCGTCGACGTGCCCGACACGGGCACGCGGGTGCTGGTGATCAACGACGGTGGCCGCGGGGCGCCGTTCATGCACCTGCGGGTGCGCGCCGGCCGGTAGCAGGTCGGCCGGCCAGCTGCAGCAACACTGCGATCTCGGCGCGAGGGCTCACACCTCGCGCCGAGATCGCAGTTCTACGCCAGCCGTGGGCGGCGTCAGGCGAGGGCGGCCGCCATCCGGCGGACGGCCTGCGAGACGACCTCCTCGCTGGTACCGAAGTTCAGACGCACCCACCCGCTGCCCAGACTGCCGAACGCCGGCCCCGGCTCGAGCGCCACCTTGGCATGGGTGAGGAAGTACTCCTGCGGCTCCACGCCCAGCCCGATCTCACGGCAGTCCAACCACGCCAAATAGGTGGCCTGCGGACACGACCAGTGCACCTGCGGGAGCTGCCCACCGAGCAGCACGCCCAACTGCTCGCGCCGCTGCGCGAGCGTCGCGACCAGCGCGTCGAGCCACTCGACGCCGTCGGTCAGCGCCGCGATCGAGGCGAGTACGCCGAAGTGGCCGGTGCGGCCGACAGCGTCTGGCGGCCGGCGCTCGATGATCGCGCGCATGCGCTGTGAGGCCGCGACCACCAGTGCGCACTTCAGGCCGGCGAGGTTCCATGCCTTGCTCGCCGAGACCATGCTGAGCCCGACCTCGGCCGCTCCGGGGACAGTGAGAAATGGCGTGAACTGCGCACCGGGCAGCACCAGCGGCGCGTGGATCTCGTCGCTGATCACGGTCACGCCGTGCTCGTACGCGAGCCGCGCCACCTCGGCGAGCTCCTCCGGCGTGTGCACGGTGCCGACCGGGTTCGCGGGGTTGCACAGCAGGTAGACGCGGGGCCGGGCGGCGAACGCGTCGGCCAGCGCATCCAGGTCGAGCCGCCACTGCCCAGCTGACTGGCCGGATGACTGCTGGCGCAGCGGAGCCTCGGCCAGCTTGGCGTCGACCTCGCCCACCCAGTGGTAGAACGGCGGGTAGACCGGCGGGCTGACCAGCACGGTGTCTCCCGGGTCGCACAGCGCCCGCAGCAGGTCGACACAGCCGACTCCGACGTCGGTCGCGGGGGCGGTCAGCGCGGGGTCGATCTGCCATCCCCAACGGTCGGCGGCAAAGCCGGCCATCGCCTCTGCGAGCTCGGGGGCTGCGATGGCGTAGCCGGTGTCGGACCGCTGGACGGCCTCGGCCAGCGCATCCTGCACCGCCGGCGCCAGCGAGAAGTCCATCTCCGCCACGGGGAGCGGCAAGATGTCCGGCCCGTGCAGCCGCCACTTGGCGCTTCGTCGGCGTCGCAACGTGGCGACGTCGTTGACCGGCAACGGCACCGTCAGTCTGCTCATCAGCTCAGGTTGCCACCGGCCGGGCGGGTCGCGCTACCCGGCCCGTGCCCGACGGCGCCGCGGTGACTCACAGGCCGTATGTCTCCAGCAGCCGCAGCCAGACTTCGCTGATCGTCGGGTACGACGGGACCGCGTGCCAGAGTCGGCTCAACGGCACCTCGCCCACGACCGCGATCGTCGCCGCGTGCAGCAGCTCGCCCGCCTGCGGACCGACGAACGTCGCGCCGACCAGGACCTGGCGGTCGGCGTCGATGACCAGCTTGGCCCACCCGGCGGCGTCGTCGGCGAACAGGGCGGCGCCGGCGATGTCGCCGATCTCGAACTCGACGCTGTCGACGTTGGTGCCGGCGTCCTTGGCCGCGGCCTCAGTCGGTCCGACCGAGGCCACCTGGGGGTCGGTGAAGGCGACCTGGGGAAGCGCCGCATGGTCAGCGGTCGCGGCATGCTTGCTCCAGGCGGCCGTATGCAGCTGGTTGCCGCCGGCGCGGGCAGCGATCACGTCGCCGCAGACGCGTGCCTGGTACTTGCCCATGTGCGTCAGCAGGGCACGCCCGGTGCAGTCGCCCGCGGCGTACAGCCAGTTGCCGTCCACGCCTTGCACCGTCATCGAGTCGTCGGTCTGAAGGTAGTCGCTGGCGCTCAGCCCCAACTGCTCCAGGCCGAGGTCACCCGTGCGAGGGCGTCGGCCCGTGGCCACCAGGATCTCGCTGCCTGTGACGCTGGACCCGTCGCCGAGCTCAACGGTCACCGTGCCGCCCTCCCGGCGTACGCGGGTCACCTCGACCGTGAGACGCACGTCGACCCCGCGCTCGACCAGCGCCGCCTGGACCCGGCGACCGGCTTCGGCCTCGTTGCCGGAGAGCAGCCGATCGGCCATCTCGAGCACGGTCACCCGGGAGCCGAGCGCGGACCAGGCGGTGGCCATCTCGACGCCGACCACACCGCCGCCGACCACGAGCAGATGGTCAGGCACCCGCTGTGCGCTGGTGGCCGCACGCGCGGTCCACGGCTCGGCCTCGGCCAGCCCGTCGATGGGAGGCAGCGCCGCCTCACTGCCGGTGCACAGCGCCACGGCGTGCCGTGCGGTCAGGGTCACCTGGGAGCCGTCCGGGCCGCGCACCTCGACGGCACGCTCGCCGGTCAACCGCGCCGCACCGCGTACGAGTGCCAGCCCCTGGCCCTCGGCCCAGGACACCTGCCCGCCGTCGTCCCAGCCGCTGGCGAAGCCGTCGCGACGCTGCAGAACGGCGGCCACGTCGACGCTGCCGGTCACCGCCTGCCGGGCACCGTCGACCGACCGCGCGGCCGCCACTGCCTCAGGCGAGCGCAGCAACGCCTTGCTCGGCATGCACGCCCAGTACGAACACTCACCGCCCACCAGCTCCGACTCGATGACGGCGACCGACAGACCGGCGGCACCGGCCCGAGACGCGACGTTCTCCCCCGTCGACCCGGCTCCGACCACCAGGACGTCAAACTCGTGCGTGTCGAGATCGGCCGGCGGATGGTCGCGCGGGTGCGGCTTGAGGTCCATCCCGGTGTCCTACCCCGATCACCGGCTCGCCAACGCACAAGCATGCCGCACGAACAGAAGCCGGCGTGGGGCACGGCCAACCGCCGCCTGCCCTGTCGTCTCGTCGGGTGTGGTGTGGTGGGCATGCGTGAGGGCCACCCGAGCGATCGGGTGGCCCTCACAGAAAAATGTTGTCCGGCGACGTCCTACTCTCCCACGAGGTCCCCCTCGCAGTACCATCGGCGCTGAAGAGCTTAACTTCCGGGTTCGGAATGGGACCGGGTGTTTCCCCTCCGCTATGGTCGCC
>DASSKO010000131.1:0-2428 GCA_035690425.1 Nocardioidaceae bacterium | reverse complement strand
CCACGGAAGGCGAAGAACACAGGCTGACGGAGGCGAACCTTCTTGCCCTCGGGATTGATGAACTCGGTGCCCGTCATGGTCACGGCGTCAGCGGCGGCGAACACCTTGCGCGTCCAGCGGACCTGCGGGAGTTGATAGCCGAGCAGCACGCCGGTCGGGTGCGAGATCCACTTGTCAGCCCACACCTCAAACGCGGAATAGGGCGGGTTGCACCACACGAGCCCGTCCCACGGCTGCGCGAGCCCGTCGTCCTCGGCGGTGTAGTAACGCTTCGCCGGAACGTGCCATGGACCACCGGGAGGCGCGGCGACATCGAGGTCGAACTCCAGCCCCATCGCGTCGAACACCCAGCGCGGCGTATAGCAGTCGTCGGAGGTGACCTTGAAGGAGTCGGAGGGCAGCGGAAACAGGGTGCTCACGCTTCTTCCCCAATCAGCCCCAGCGCCGCCAGCAACCCCCGCGCATCAGCAGCGCCGCGTGCCCGCCCGGCGATGACGTGCCGTGCGGCGCGCTTCTGTGCGTCGGTGAGGGGCGGCACGTCGAGCTCTACGGTCAGGTCGCGCTTGGCGGTGTAGTCGTAGGCGTCGGTGGCGAGGTCGAAGGCGCTCACTTGGGCTCCTCTCGGGCGATGCGCTCCCGCTCGTCGGCGAGCATCCGGGCGAGACTCGACAGAGGCACGCATCGCCCGCCGCCGTAACGGTTGGCGTGGTAGGCGCAGGCGGGCCAGTAGCCCTCGCCCCAGGGTGAGCCGTCGATGACAGCGACGGGTGGCTTGCCACAGGCGTCCTGCTCGCCGTTGCGGGTGACGATGCCGTGGCAGTGGTCGGCGGTTCGCAGCACTCGGTCGAGTTCGTCGTGCTGCTGGGTGGTGAGCGGCTGGGGGACGGTCATCGCAGACCCGCCTCTCGCTCAAGCTCCTCGATGCGCTCCTCGCGCTCAGCAGCGGTGGGGCGGTGTGTGTGCTTGACGATCCAGCCGACGGCGAAGAACGGAGAGGCGATGATCGCGAGTGCCAGCCAGAGCGGCCACACCGAGCCGAGCACCGCAGCGCCGGCTAGCGGGTCGTCGCTGCCCTTGTCGAGCGGCTTGTAGTAGCAGGCCGATACCGCCGTCCAGATGCCGACGTAGCCGATGGCGGCGAGGGTGATCCAGAGCCAGTTCATCGCTCACCGTCCTGGCGGACAGCGGCGGCGCGGTAGGGGTTCGGCGTCGTCGGGGCGTGCGGTTCGTCAGACATGCGCCGCATGGCGTTGGAGTGACCCGACGTGTAGCCCTTGTCCCACGCCTCGGCGGTCCGGTCGCGGCGGTAGATCGCGGGCGCGCCTTCGGAGAGCTCGTAGGCTCGCTTGCTGCGTTCCTCGCGGCTCAGGTGGTCGTAGCCGCGCTGGCGGTCGAACTCCGCAGCGGCGGCCCGGTCGTGTGCGGTCGTGTCGGAGTCAGCGAGCGCGGCACGGACAGCCTGCGCGCACTGAGTCACCGCACGCCGGTAGTCCTGTCCGTTGTCCCCGACAGGCCACTGGTCGATCAGCGACTCGACGGCTGCCTTGACCCGTGCGGCTCCCCGCTGCTCGGCTAGCAGGATCGGGTCATGTTCGGGGCAGTCCTCGTCTTCGGGGTGACCCGCGAGGTAGCAGTCGTCCCGCCACAGTTGCGACTCCTGCCATTCCTTCGCGTCGCGGGACTGTTCCTCGAACCACGCCACGATGGTGTCGTTGTCGGCCTGTCGTTCGGTGATGTTGTCGCCGAACCCGAGCCGTGAGGTCAGGTCACGGTGCGTAGTCTCGGCCTCGGCTCGGATGCGTGCCAGCGCCCCGGAGTCCTCCACGGCGGCGCGGAGGTCGCTCAGCGCATGGTGGTAGCCCTCGATGTGGTCGCAACCGGTGAAGCCGACCGGGCCACAGGAGGGGCAGCCATCATCCAGGGCGGCTTCCCATTGCTCACGCAGAGCCAGGACCGGTGCGACAGCCTCGGCGCGGGCAGCCTCACGGACGCGGCGGTCACGCTCGGCCAAGTCGGTCACGAGCGCCTGCTGTAGCCCGTCGGGCGGCACGTCGCGCAACCAGAGCGCGCAACCGGGCGTGTGACACTCGGAGCCCTCGCCTCGGATGCACGGCCAGCAGACCGGCACCAGGGGCAGCGCCTCGGCGTCTGTGGGGGTGGGGTGGTCGGCGGTCATCGGTCGGCCGCCTCGGGTGCGGGCGCAGCCGACACGGCAGCGAGGGCAGCGGCCTCACTGCGTAGAGCGGTCACGAGTCGGTACATCGGCTCCAAAGCGTCGGACCCAGGCGGGAACTCCCACGTGTCGAGTCGGTCAGCCACCTCCCGGAGAGTCGCGGCCCGTACCACCGCGTCGTCGTCGGCGAGCGCGGCCAGGTCGAGCACGGTGCCGCTGCGGATCAGCGCGTCGGCGTCCTGGAGCGACATGGGC
>DASSKO010000130.1:0-5769 GCA_035690425.1 Nocardioidaceae bacterium | reverse complement strand
CGAGTCTATCGTCACCACCCCCCCAGATTCTTCACTTTCGAGCGCCCCACCCTGCCCTGTCTGCGGGCAGCCGGCGACCAGCGAGGTCAAGCGCGTCCGCAGCGGCGTCACTGAGGCCAACTACTGCTGCGGTGAGCACGTGTGGCTGACTAAGTGGGTGAGCGCCTGATGTGGATGAAGGTCGACGACCGGATGCACTCGCACCGCAAGACGCGGGCGGTCACCAAATCGCACCCGAACAAGACGCGCGACGTTGCCCCAATGGGCCTGTGGGTGGCCGCCGGCTCGTGGTCGGCACAGAACGGCACGGGTGGATGGGTGCCCGAGGATGAGCTGGACCGCTGGGACGACGACTGGCGCACACTCGCCGACCGTCTCGTCAAGGGCGGCTATTGGTGGCCCGAGGAGCACGACGGCGAACCCGGCTACGGCTTCAACGATTGGGAGGACTACAACCCTCAGGACGCACGCGACGAGGCGGCTCGGTCTGGCGAGTACGGCAGCCATGTCCGCTGGCACGTTAAGCGCCAGATGGTCGATCCGGACTGCGAGCACTGCCCCAAAGAGCCTCTATCTGACCCCCATGAAGATCAAGATGGGGGTCATGATGGGGCCTACGTAGGGCCTAATGGGGTGGCTAATAGCTCAACCCGGCCCCACCCGTCCCGTCCCGACCCCATCCCCTCTAGCGCATCGGCTGCCGCCGACGACGCGAGAGACGGATCAGAGCCTGACCGCTTCGACGAGTTCTGGGCCACCTACGACAAGCCGGTCGGACGCAAGAAGGCGGCAGCGAAGTACCGGCTGGCGCTCAAGAAGCGCGGCGTCACCCCCGACCTGCTCATCGACGCCGCCCGGGCCTACATCGCGAGCCAGCGCGCCAAGGGCAAGCACCGCGAGTTCACGAAGGATCCGACGACATGGCTCAACGGCGAGCACTGGGGAGACGAGGACGTGAGCAGCAACGTCCACCAGATGCCTGCCCGAACGCCCTTCCCTGTGAACGGCACCGAGGCCGAGCAGGACGCCTGGGTCCGTGCCCAGCCGCTGCCGACCGACGGCGCCTACTACGGGGGGTCAGTGCGATGAGCCTGCACGTCGTCGAAGATCTACCCACGGAAACGCCAGCGGACCGGCAGACCGAGCTCGCTGTCCTCGCCGCGTGCCTGGAGTCGAAGATCGCCCGCCAGGAGGCACGCAAGGCACTCACGGCAGCCGACTTCTACTACCCGCAGCACGAGGCCGTCTGGGACGCGATGGCCCGCCTCGACCGCCACGGCAAGCGCGTAGACGCTGCCACCGTCGCGGCGCTGCTCGAAGTCGGCTCGCTCGCGTTCCACCTCGTGCCCGACCTGATGACGAACACGGTCGCGCACCCAGACGGGATAGCCGACTACGCGGCGATCGTGCGCGGGTGGGCCGTCAAGCGCCGTCTCCACAGCGAGGCGCGGCGGGTGATGCAGCAGGCGCTCAGGCCGGACACGAACGCCGACGGTTACGCCGCCAGTGTCGCCACCCGATTCTCGGCCATCCGTGACGCCGGAGTCGCCGCCGAGGACACAGACGCGCTGATGCTCGATGAGCTGCTGGATCTGCCCGAGGAGCCCTACGACTGGATCATCCCCGGCCTGCTGGAGCGCGGTGACCGGCTGATGGTGACCGGCGAGGAAGGTCTCGGCAAGTCGAGCCTGCTGCGCCAGATCGCGATCCTTGCTGCCGCGGGGGTGCATCCGTTCATGCCGGCGCGACGAATCGAGCCGATTCGGGCGCTGATCTACGACGCCGAGAACAGCCGACGCCAGTTCGTCCGCAAGGCCCGCGTGCTGCACTCGTTCGCCTGCATCCACGGCGAGAATCCCGGCCCACGGACTCTCGTGCGGAACACCGGCCGGATCGACATCACCCGCGACCGCGACCTGGCGAGGATTCATTCGCTGTGTGACGCGATGCAGCCCGACGTGCTGGTGATCGGCCCGCTGTACCGGCTGGTACCACACGCAGTGAACGGCGATGACGAGGCGGCGCCGCTGCTGGCCGCACTCGACACGATCAAGGACCGCGGCATCGCGCTGCTGATCGAGGCGCACGCCGGGAAGTCGCTAACCGAGGGCGGCGGCGGCCGGAACATGGCCCCGCGCGGATCGGCTGCACTGCTCGGCTGGCCCGAGTTCGGCTACGGCATGCGCCGCGTGGATGCCGCCAGCGAGTTCTACTGCGACCTGATCCCGTGGCGCGGCGCGCGTGACGAGCGAGCTTGGCCGTCGCGGATGAAGCGCTCGGAGGGCATGACCTGGATGGAGACCGCGTGACCGACCACGACCCGCGCCGCAACCCCGCAACCGAGGAGGACGAGCAGTGAGTGGCCAGACCTGCCAGTGCGGCCGGCCCGTCGAGTCGGCGTGGCTGTGTGGCCGCTGCGCGCATACGCTCGACGTGGCGCTGGCGAACATCCCGGCGTACTTCGCCGACCTCGACACGATCCGCACCCGGCAGACCCGCTACGGCGCCACGGCTGGCAAGGGCAGCGTCGGCAAGACCCAGCCGCTCCCGGTGGACATGCGCTTCACCGACGACACCGGATCGGGCTCCGAGGTGGAGTACGCGACCCGCTCCACCGTCGTCGCCTGGACCCGCGTGGCGCTGGAGGAGTGGCCGGAGGTGCACGGGCCGATGTGCGGCGAGAGTCGCACCACAAGCCCGCAAACCGGGCCAGGAGCGACGAACAACCCAAAGCCGGGCATCCAGTCCACCGGGGCGCGGAAAGGCCGGGAGAACGGCGCTCAGGCCCTCTGCCTGCACTCGACCTGCCACCAGATCCAGCGCAGACGCCACCCCGCCGACACCATCGCTTCGATGTGCAACTACCTGTCGCGGGTGCTGCGGGCCATCGTCACCGAGCAGTGGGCGCCCGACATGCTCGACGAGATGCTGGACCTTGAGAAGCGGCTGCGGCGGCTCGTGGACCGCCCCGCGAACAAGGTCTACCTCGGCGCCTGCACCGTCCCACTGTGCGCGGGCAGCGTCTACGCCAAGGAGGGCGACGAGACGGGCCGCTGCGACCAGGACGACTGCCGCACCGAGTACGACACCAGCCTGTCGCGGCGAGGCTTGGAGTCCGAGCTCGACAGTCAACTGCTCACCGCAGCCGAGATCGCCCGGCTCTCGACGTACCTGGGCTTGAAGGCCGACCGACAGAAGGTCCGCGTCCGGGTCAACCTCTGGCACTCCAGGGGGCGACTCGCTGCGGCAGGACGCGCCGAGGATGGCTCTCCGAGGTTCCGCTACGGCGAGGTGCGCGGCCTGTTGTATGCGGCCTTCGTTGACGTGGCGTCGTGATCTGCTATCGTCTGGCGCAGGCGGTACTCCCATCCCTGAAACAGGCTGGCGAGGCCGCCTTCGTCACGTCCGGGAGGCGCCATGAACGGCGATGCATTCGGTGACCCGGGCGCGGTGACCTGCCGCTGGTGCGGTGAGGGCAAGCGGCGGCATGTCGGGGCGCTGATCTGCGGTGTGTGCGACCTGATCGAAGCGAAGGCTGAGGCGGGCGGCGAGTGAGCGACGACCTGCAAGCCCGTGTCCAGTCGGCCATCGAGGAGTACTTGGCCGAGAACGGCGGCGGCTTCGTCACCTCCTGGCACTTTATCGCCGACTTCATCGACTCTGACGGCGAGCAATCATGGCTCCACCACACCGCCGAGGACCAGACGATGAGCACGACGATGGGCCTGATTCGGTGGGCGCAAGGCGTGGCCGACTACGAGCAGCAGCGCTACCTCGACACGATCAGCGAGTGAGCGACGAGACGTGGCGCTGCCAGGGTTGCGGGCGGTGGTGGGTCGTGCCGTCGCTGGCGAGGACGTGTGAGGAGCGGCATGACGAAGCGCGTCTGTGCCGAGCCACGCTGCCCGAGGCTGGTTGACCAAGGCGTCCGAGACGGGCGCTGCGACGAGCACCGACGCGCGAAGGACAAGGCTCGAGGGACGAGCACCGATCGCGGGTACGGGGCCGAGCATCAGCGGACGCGCGCCGCTCTGCTGCCCGAGGCGTACGGCCATCCGTGCCGGTACTGCGGCAACCGCATGTGGCCCCACGAGAGCCTGGTTCTCGACCACACTGAGGACCGCGCCGGCTACCGCGGCATCGTGCACGCCGACTACCGCGACTGCCCCGCTGGTGGCAACGCTGCCGAGGGTGCGACGCGAGGTAACCGCGACCGTGGTATCTCACGAGGCGCATAGCCTGACTGACCCTCGCGGGTGGGGGGTGACCCCAAGACCGCCTGAGCGCCCGACCGCGGGAGAGGCGCGAAGAAAGCGCGGAGGGTCAAAGCTCTCCGCCCCAACGCTTTTCAACCGTGCAGCGCGAGGCTGCACGGAACCCGACGCGGCGCGAGGCCGCCGAAGGAGTCGATCATGCCCAAGGGTGGACACGCCCGGTCTGGCCCACCGCCTGACCCGAACTCTGCACGCTCCGATGCGCGAGGCATCAAGGTGACCGCGCTGCCAGCGGAGGGTCGCAGCGGTTCCGCGCCAGACTTTCCGCTACCCCGCCGAACCGTGTACCGCTGGGAGCACGAGGACAAGCGGCGCTTTCAAGTGGTCGACACCGATGCGACTGACGCCGTTGCCAAGCGCGAACTTGAGTTGTGGGAATGGCTCTGGCGGACCCCGCAGGCGTGCGCCTGGGCGATGCCTTCGGAATCGTGGCGGCTGCACGCAATCGCGCTGTACTGCCGGACCTTCGTCATCTGCGAAGGCTCGGATGCGACGGCTGCCGACAAGGGCTCGTTGCACCGCTTCGCCGATGACATCGGCATGACTCCGGCTGGGCTTCGCGCGAACGGTTGGGCGGTTGCGCAAGATGTGGTTGGCGAGAAGCGGGCCACTCAGGGGCCGGCGCAGGCCAAGAAGAAGTCGTCGCGTGACCGGATGACGGTCGTGCAGGGCAGTGGCAACTGACGACCTTGCCCTCGACTTCGACCCGCTGCACACCCTGGGCTTCCTGGCTACGGACTGGATCGAGCAGCATTGCCGGGTCCCGGGTGGCGTCTACGAGGGCGAGCCGCTGGTTTTCAACGGCTGGCAGCTCTACTGCACGGCGAACCACTACCGGATTCGCGTCAAGGCGGTCGTCGACTCGCGGCGCTTGCTCGCTCCGTTCGTCTACCGCCGCTCGGTCGTGGTCGGGCCGCAGAAGTGCGGGAAGTCGCCGTGGGGCTCGGGGATGCTGCTGTTCGAGGGCGTCGGGCCGTGCTTGTTCGCTGGCTGGGCGCAGGGCGGCGAGGTCTACCGCTGCGCCGATCACGGCTGCGGCTGCGGCTGGGAGTACGAGTACCAGCCGGGCGAGGCGATGGGTGCTCCGCGCAGGAAGTCTCTGCTAGGTCTGCTCGCTTACGCGGAGTCGCAGACGAACAATGTCTACGAGCCGTTGCAGACGATGATCCACTCTGGCCCGCTGGCTGAGTTCGTGCATGTGCGAGAGGGCTTCATCCGTCTGCCGAATCGGGGCAAGATCGTGCCCTTGTCGTCGGCCGCGCGGTCGAAGCTCGGTCAACCGCTCACGGGCGGCCTGGGCGACGAGTCTGGGCTATACACGGCGTCGAATAAGGTGCTCGACACCTGGCAGACCATGCGGCGTGGCATCGCGGCGATGCAGGGTCGCACGGTCGAGTTGACGAACCCTTGGGACCCGATGGAGAACTCGGCCGCGCAACAGGCGTTCGAGTCCCGGCAGGCCGACATCTTCCGCTACTACCGCAAGCCCCCGGCC
>DASSKO010000129.1:0-5027 GCA_035690425.1 Nocardioidaceae bacterium | reverse complement strand
AACGGCGTGTCGCCCACGAGGCGAACGTTGGCGGCAACGGCACTAGTACGGCCAGCGTCGTAGCGGCACCTACTGGCTGGCCTGGTTGGGGCAGAACTCCTGGATCGCCAGGAAGTAGGCGGCGGTGCCCGTCACTGCGCTGCCTCACACGTGAACGACGCTGGCAGTAGCCGCCGCTGAATCTCCGCGGCTAGTGCCGTTGCCGCCAACGTTCGCCTCGTGGGCGACACGCCGTTGAAGGTCCGCTGCGCGTGGCGGTGATCGTTTGATGCTCCGACTCGTCTGATCCTGACTTCCCCCAGGAGACGCGAGATGGTGGCACGCGTGCGGGTCCGGACCATCACCAGCGACGAGGGCAACAAGCTGCTGCGCATCGTGCGTCGAAGCAGCGGATCGATTGTGACGTGGCGGCGGGCCCAGATGGTGCTGCTGTCCGCGCAGGGCATGGACGCGGTCAAGATCGCTGAGGTGACGTTCACCAGCCCGGACCGGGTGCGCGACGTGCTGCACAACTTCAACGCGGACGGGTTCGACTCGCTGCAACCCAAGTACGGCGGCGGCCGGCCGCCGAAGTTCACGTTGGGGCAGCGGCAGGAGATCAAGAAGACCGCGCTGGCCAGGCCGACCGATCACGGTCTGCCGTTCTCGACCTGGAGCCTGCCCAAGCTGGCCGACTTCCTGGTCGCCGAGGGGGTGGTCGACGACATCAGCCACGAGGGCCTGCGGGCGCTGCTCCGCGAGGAGGGCGTCAGCTTTCAAGCCGTGAAGACCTGGAAGACGTCCACCGACCCGGACTACGAGGCCAAGAAGAACCGGGTGCTCGAGCTCTACGCCATGGCCGACGGCGCAGCCGAACCGGGACCGGATGATCCGACCGTGGTGATCTGCATGGACGAGTTCGGACCATTGAACCTGATGCCGCACCCGGGCAGGCAGTGGGCGCCGATCGCGGCCGGCAAGGGCGACCCGGCCGCGCCACGCCGTCGGAGGCGGCGGGCGACCTACAAGCGTCCGCACGGGGTTAGGCACCTGATGGCCGGCTACGACCTTTCCCGCGACAGGCTCTACGGCCACATCACCAAGCGCAAAGGCCGGGTCGAGTTCCTGGCGTTCTGCCGCTACCTGCGCTCACTACACCCGGCCGAGGTGCGGATCGCGATCGTGCTGGACAACTTCAGCCCGCACCGCACGACCAAGACCGACAGCAGCGTCGGGGACTGGGCCGATGCGAACAACATCGAACTGGCCTACGTGCCCTACTACGGCTCCTGGCTGAACCGCATCGAGGCCCAGTTCACCGCGCTGCGCTACTTCGCACTCAACGGCACCAACCACAACAGCCACGCCGAACAGGCCAGCATGATCCGCCGCTACATCTCCTGGCGGAACCGTCACGCAGCCAGCCACCCGAAGCTACGCGAGATCGTCGCCAAAGCCCAGACCATCAAGAGGGCGAAGGTTGCCTGAAGCGGCACTAGCCCCGTTAGGCCATACCGGTGAAGGACATTCCGCCGCAGACTGCCCGAAGGAAGCCCACCCTGTCTCGGAGGCGATATGCCCAGCCTCGATCTCGACCTCGTCCCTGCGCTCGAACGGGCGCTGGAGGACGAGGCCCTCGTGCTGCACTTCCAGCCCGAGGTCGACCTTGCGTGTGGTGCCGTCGTCGGCATGGAAGCGCTGCTGCGCTGGCAGCACCCGAAGCGCGGTCTGCTCTGGCCGGCCGACTTCCTCGCCGTCGCCGAGGGTGCCGGCCTGATGCCGCAGCTCGGCTGGTGGGTGCTCGAACGCTGCGCGGCCGAGCTCGAGACGTGGCGGCCGCTGCCACCGACGGTCGACGGGACGCACCGACAGCTGTGGGTGAACGTCGCCGCCTCGCAGCTGCTGGAGCCGGGCTTCGTCGACCGCATCACCGATCTGGTGCGCAGGTGCGCGCTGCCGCCGGACACGCTCGGCCTGGAGGTCACGGAAGAGGCGCTCGCCACCGGCAGCCGGGCAGCGCCGGCGCTGCTCGAGTCGCTGCGCGACGCGGGAATCGCGCTGGCGATCGACGACTTCGGCACGTGGTACTCCTCGTTGGCGACGCTCGGCGAGCTTCCCATCGAGGCCGTGAAGCTCGACCAGAGCTTCGTTCGGGGGGTCGGGTCCGACCTCGAGGGGGACAGCATCGTCTCGTCGGTCATCGAGCTGGCCCATGCCCACGGAGTTCGAGTGGTCGCCGAGGGTGTCGAGTCGTGGTCAGAGGGCGCCCGGCTGTGCGAGCTCGGTTGCGACCGCGCACTCGGCTACCTGTTCTCGGGACCCCAACGGGCTGAGCAGGCGCGGCTGATGCTTGCGCACGGCACCGGCTGGGAGGGCTCCGGCCGGATCCCCACACCACGGGAGCGGCGCGTCCTTCATCACCTCTAGTCGGACGGCTGCGCTTACGCTGGACGTATGCGCTTCGTCAAAGGGCACGGCACGGAGAACGACTTCGTGCTGATCCCCCCCGACGAGGACATTCACCTGACCGAGGACGTCGTACGCGCGCTGTGTGACCGCAGGCGTGGCATCGGCGCGGACGGAGTGCTGGCCGTCGTTCGCACGGACGACAGCGCCGACGTCCGGTGGTTCATGGACTACCGGAACGCAGACGGATCCATCGCCGAGATGTGCGGCAACGGCGTGCGCGTGTTCGCGCGCTACCTCGTGACCGAAGGCTTCGAGCACCCCGGCCATCTCCGCATCGGCACGCGAGCCGGGGGCAAGGACGTCGACGTCACCGCCGAGGGTGACATCACCGTCGACATGGGCCACGCCGAGCGCCTCGACGACGCCAAGGTGACTCTCGGCGGCGCCGCGCATGACGCCCAAGGTTGGTCGATGGGCAATCCGCACCTGGTGATCCTCGACGCCGGCGACCTCGACGAGGTCGACCTGTCGAGCCCACCGGTCATCGAGCCGGAAGCCGCGTTCACTGACGGCGTCAACGTCGAGGTCGTCGAGCCGCGTGGCCCCGGCCACCTCCGCATGCGGGTCTACGAACGCGGCGTCGGCGAGACGCGGTCCTGTGGTACGGGTGCATGCGCGGCGGCGGTTGCCGCGATGGACGCGGACGGCGCGCGGACGACCTACATCGTCGACGTCCCCGGGGGTCGCCTCATGGTCGACTGGCGCCCCGACGGGCGGGTGTTCCTGACCGGGCCCGCCGTGCTTGTCGCGCGCGGCGAGACGGACGTCAGCCCCGCTTGAGCAGTGGCCTCGACACGCGGTGCATCCATCCGGACAGCCCGAGGATGACCACCGCGTCAAGCACGTGCAGGCCACCGACCCAGTGCTGATGCTCGCCGCCCACCGCCAGCAACGCCTGGATGGGTTCGGCGAGGATCGCGATCAGGATGCTGACCCAGATCCTGGTCTTGGACGTGCGGGAGACCAGAGCGGTGATGAACATCAGCACCGCGACGAGCGCGACAACCCCCGCGAACCCGCGGTGGGGGTCGATGCTCGAGGCCTTGTCGATCTTGTGCTGGTCGATCCCCCAGACGCCGAGCCCGGCGAGGAAGAACTGCACGATGACGCAGAGCACCAACAGGGCGGCAAGGTAGGCGAAGACCTTGTCGGCCGTCGGCGCGCCTTTGGTCACATCCGGCTGAGTCGTCTCGGTCATAGCCACAAGGTGGAGCCCGGGCGCCCCACGGTCAATGCGACACGCGATAACCCTGAGACAGCGCCTGGTGGGCGTGTCACGATCGACCGGTACGCCGGGATGAAGCCGCCCGGTTGGTGTGTTGAAGGTGTTGATGACGTTTTCCGCTGATCGGCCGCTCGAGAACGACCCGGACCTCGACCTCGACACCGCTGCCGTAGAACTTGCAGACACCTTTCCCGCCGACCACGACAGCGCTCCCGAGCGCGACGAGCGTGTCGAGCTCGAGCTCGAGGCCCGCCGCGGGCTTCGCCGGGTCGCGGGCATCACGACCGAGCTCGAGGACGTCACCGAGGTCGAGTACCGGCAGCTGAGGCTGGAGCGCGTCGTACTGATCGGCGTGTGGACGTCGGGGACGCTCGACGAGGCCGAGACGAGCCTTCAAGAGCTGAAGGCACTCGCGGAGACCGCGGGCTCGCAGGTGCTCGAAGGCCTGGTGCAGCGACGTGACCGGCCCGATCCCGCGACCTATGTCGGCTCCGGGAAGGCTCGCGAGCTGCGCGACATCGTCGTCGCCACCGGCGCGGACACGGTCATCTGCGACGGTGAGCTGACGCCCGGTCAGCTGCGACAGCTGGAAGACGTGGTGAAGGTCAAGGTCATCGACCGGACCGCCCTGATCCTGGACATCTTCGCTCAGCACGCGCGCAGCCGGGAGGGCAAGGCGCAGGTCGCGCTGGCACAGATGGAGTACATGCTGCCGCGGCTTCGTGGCTGGGGCGAGTCGATGTCGCGGCAGGCCGGTGGCCGGGTGGCCGGTGGCGGTGGCATCGGAACGCGTGGCCCCGGTGAGACGAAGATCGAGACCGACCGGCGCCGCATCCGCACCAAGATGGCGAAGCTGCGGCGCGAGATCGCGGGCATGGGCACTGCTCGTGACGTGAAGCGGCAGGAGCGGCACCGGAAGTCGGTGCCGAGCGTCGTGATCGCCGGTTACACCAACGCCGGAAAGTCCTCGCTGCTCAACCGGCTCACCGGTGCGGGCGTGCTCGTCGAGAACGCGCTGTTCGCGACGCTCGACCCGACCGTACGACGGGCGGAGACCCCAGAGGGTCGGCTCTACACGCTCGCCGACACGGTCGGGTTCGTGCGGCACCTGCCGCATCAGCTCATCGAGGCGTTCCGCTCGACCTTGGAAGAGGTGGCGGAGGCCGACCTCGTTCTGCACGTCGTCGACGGCGCGCATCCCGACCCGATGGCCCAGCTGGCCGCCGTACGCGAGGTGTTGGCCGAGATCGACGCGCTCGGCGTTCCCGAGGTCATCGTCGTCAACAAGGCCGACATCGCCGATGCCGCTGTGCTGCGGCGGCTACTCGCCGTCGAGCCGACCGCGATCGTGGTC
>DASSKO010000128.1:0-3759 GCA_035690425.1 Nocardioidaceae bacterium | reverse complement strand
CGAGCCGCCGGGCAGCCGCTCCTGCCACACCTCGTGCTGCACCACAGCGACTGGTCGGGCGTCACCGGGCCGTGCCGGGCGCACTCCCACGTCCGCTGCGCTCATGACGTCCATCCTGCCCCGACCTGGGACGTGTTCCTGACCCGGATCGTCAGTGGGCCCGATTAGGGTGACGACCGTGCCTGAGACCGCCCAACCAGACCTCGAGGTCCAGTTCCGCAGCGACGTCACCGTCGAGCTCGTCAAGGCCAGCGCGCAGGACGCCGACGTGCTGTTCGCCGCCCGCGTGTCGACCAAGGGGGAGTCCTCGCTCGAGGACGTCGGCGGCGACGCCGAACGCTCCAAGGGCCTGATCAACTTCCTGATGCGGGACCGGCACGGCAGCCCCTTCGAGCACAACTCGATGACGTTCTACGTCTCGGCACCGATCTTCGTGTTCCGCGAGTTCATGCGGCACCGGATCGCGTCCTACAACGAGGAGAGCGGCCGCTACCGCGAGCTGCGCCCGGTCTTCTACGTGCCCGGGCCGGAGCGCAACCTGGTGCAGCAGGGCAAGCCGGGTGCCTACGACTTCCTGCCGGGCAGCCCGGAGCAGCAGGCCTTGGTCAGCAAGGAGACCGAGCGCATCTGCGAGGAGGCGTACGCCGCCTATCTGCGCATGCTCGACGCCGGCATCGCCCGCGAGGTGGCCCGCATCGTGCTGCCGCTCACGATCTACTCCTCCATGTACGTCACGATGAACGCCCGGGCGCTGATGAACTTCCTCTCGCTGCGCACCAAACGGGAGGATTCGCACTTCCCGTCGTTCCCGCAACGCGAGATCGAGATGGTCGCCGAGAAGATGGAGGCCGAGTGGGCCCGGCTGATGCCCATCACGCACGCCGCTTTCGACAGCACCGGAAGGGTCGCCCCTTGACGTCTGGGCGGGCTGGCCGGCGGCGCTGCGGGTAGCGTGCTGCCCATGGTCATCGACGCGACCCCGGAGGCGCCCTTCGGCCGGGTGCTCACCGCGATGGTCACCCCGTTCACCGCCGACGGCGACCTCGACACCGAGGCTGCCGCCCGGCTCGCCACGCACCTGGTCGACCATGGCAACGACGGGCTGGTGATCAGCGGTACGACGGGGGAGTCGCCCACCACCAGCGACACGGAGAAAGACCAGCTCGTACGGGCGGTCCTCGAAGCCGTCGGCGACCGCGCCTTCGTGGTCGCCGGCGTCGGCACCAACGACACCCGGCACACGATCGAGCTGGCCGCCGTTGCCGAGAAGGCAGGCGCTGACGCGCTGCTCGTGGTGACGCCCTACTACTCCAAGCCACCACAGTCCGGGCTGCTCGCCCACTTCCGTGCGGTGGCCGACGCGACCGGGCTGCCGGTGATGCTCTACGACATCCCCGGCCGGTCCGGCGTGCCGATCCAGGTCGAGACCATGCTGCGGCTCGCCGAGCACCCGCGGATCGTCGCCACCAAGGACGCGAAGGCCGACCTGTGGGCGGCCCAGCAGGTCCTGCACGGCAGCGACCTGGCCTGGTACTCCGGCGACGACCAGCTCAACCTCCCGCTGCTGTCGATCGGCGCGTGCGGCCTGGTCAGCGTGACCGGCCACGTGGTGGCCGACCGCCACCGGGCCATGGTCGAGGCGTTCCTCGCAGGTGACGTCGCACGAGCCAGGGAGGTCAACGACTCCGTCGTACCGGTCACCACCGGCATCATGACTCGCAGCCAGGGCGCGATCATGGCCAAGGCCGCCCTGGAGCTGGTCGGCATCCTCGCCAACCGGGTGGTGCGGCCGCCGCTGGTCCTCGCGACCGACGAGCAGGTCGCGGTGCTGCGCGAGGACCTGGAGGCGGGCGGGGTCGCGCTCGAGCGGGCGCGGTGAGCCACCCGCACCCGGAGCTCCAGCCGCCGCCGCCGCTGCCCGAGAACGGGCTGCGGATCGTCGCGCTGGGCGGGCTCGGCGAGATCGGCCGCAACATGACCGTGCTGGAGTACGCCGGCCGCCTGCTCATCGTCGACTGCGGTGTCCTCTTCCCCGAGGCCGACCAGCCCGGCGTCGACCTCATTTTGCCGGACTTCGAGTACCTGCGGGATCGCCTCGCCGACATCGAGGCGATCGTGCTCACGCACGGCCACGAGGACCACATCGGAGCGGTGCCGTTCCTGCTGCGGGAGCGCGCCGACATCCCGCTGATCGGATCGACGCTGACGCTGGCGCTGCTCGAGGCCAAGCTGCGCGAGCACCGCATCTCGCCGTACAGCCTCACCGTGGCCGAGGGCGGCCGCGAGACCATCGGGCCTTTCGACTGCGAGTTCTTCGCGGTCAACCACTCGATCCCCGACGCGATCGCGGTGGCGATCCGCACGCCGGCCGGGCTGGTGCTGCACACCGGCGACTTCAAGATGGACCAGCTCCCGCTCGACGGGCGGCTGACCGACCTGGCCGGGTTCGCTCGGCTCGGCGGTGAGGGCATCGACCTCCTGCTGACGGACTCCACCAACGCCGAGGTGCCGGGGTTCGTCACCAGCGAGCGGGACATCGCGCCGGTGCTCGACAACGTCTTCCGGCAGGCGGAGCGGCGGATCATCGTGGCCTGCTTCGCCAGCCACGTGCACCGCGTCCAGCAGGTGCTCGACGCGGCGGTGCACCACGGGCGCAAGGTGGCGTTCATCGGCCGCTCGATGGTGCGCAACATGGGGGTCGCCCGCGACCTTGGCTACCTGCACGTGCCGGGCGACCTGCTCGTCGACGCCCGCGAGGTCGACGCGCTGCCCCCGGAGTCGGTGGTGCTCGTCTCGACCGGCTCCCAGGGCGAGCCGCTCTCGGCGTTGTCGCGGATGGCCAACCGCAACCACCCGGTCAAGATCGAGCCCGGCGACACCGTGGTGCTGGCCTCCTCGCTGATCCCTGGCAACGAGAACGCCGTCTACCGCGTCATCAACGGGCTGGCCAGGTGGGGGGCGCACGTCGTACACAAAGGTGTCGCCCTCGTGCACGTGTCCGGCCACGCGCCGGCAGGCGAGCTGCTCTACGTGCTCAACGCCACCCGGCCGAGCAACGTCATGCCGATCCACGGCGAGGTTCGGCACCTGCGGGCGCATGCCGAGCTGGCCGCCTTGAGCGGGGTGCCGCGGGACCGCGTGATCGTCGTCGAGGACGGCGTCGTCGTCGACCTCGTCGACGGCAAGGCCGAGGTGGTCGGCGCCGTACCCGCGCGCTACGTCTACGTCGACGGGGTCTCGGTCGGAGACATCACCGAGGCCTCGCTCAAGGACCGGCGGATCCTCGGCGAGGAGGGCTTCCTCTCGGTCTTCGTCGCGCTGGACTCCGCGACCGGCAAGATCGTCGGCGGCCCCGAGCTGCACGCCCGCGGATCCGGCATCGACGACGTGTCGCTGGCCGACGTCGTGCCCCGGCTGGAGCAGGCTCTCGCAGCCGCGTTCCAAGAGGGGGTCAGCGACACCCACGAGCTGCAACAGGTGGCGCGTCGCGCTGTCGGCCGCTGGGTCAACGACACCTACCGGCGCCGCCCCATGATCGTTCCGGTGGTTGTCGAGGTCTAGGCCCACGCCTGCCCGGCACGGCTCGCTGGCTCGTCCGGGCGGGTCCTTTGCCGAGTGGCTGTTGCCGAGTGGCCCGTTGCCGAGTGGCCTGTTGCCGGGTGACCTGTTGCCGAGTGGCCCGAAAAACGGCTTTTCGGCCGTGCCTGGAACCGATTTTCGGGCCACTCGGCAGGAGGTCGGGCCACTCGGCAGGAGGGT
>DASSKO010000127.1:0-5643 GCA_035690425.1 Nocardioidaceae bacterium | reverse complement strand
GGGCAGGAGGACGAGTACGACGCGCGGATCGCCCCCTTCCTTCCGTACGCGCTGGACGGGCGGGCGCTGGCCCGGGCCGCCGGCGACGCGATCGTGCTGCACTGCCTGCCGGCCTACCGCGACGTCGAGATCGCGGCCTCGGTCATCGACGGCCCTGCCAGCGTGGTCTGGGACGAGGCAGAGAACCGGCTGCACGCCCAGAAGGCGCTGCTGGTCTGGCTGCTGGAGCAGGGAGCGCGACCATGAGCGCCGGCACGGTCCCGGCCACCAAGGCGGCCCGCCAGCACCTGATCACCGACATCCTCGCCCGGCACCCGGTGCGGTCGCAGGCCGAGCTCGCCACGCTGCTCGACGAGCTCGGCGTCGTGGTCACCCAGACCACGCTCTCCCGCGACCTCGACGAGCTCGACGCGGTCAAGGTCCGGCACCCCGCCGGCGCCCTCGTGTACGCCGTACCCGCGGAGGGCGGTGACCGACGACCGAGGCCGGCGCAGGAGACAGCGGCGAGCGGGAGCCGATTGGCCCGGCTGGCCGGGGAGCTGTTGGTCACGGCCACGGCTTCGGCCAACCTGGTGGTGCTGCGCACCCCGCCGGGAGCCGCCCAGTTCTTCGCGTCGGCCATCGACCATGCAGCGCTTGCCTCGGTTGCCGGCACCATCGCCGGCGACGACACCGTCCTGGTGATCAGCCGGGAACCTACCGGGGGCGAGACCGTTGCCCGGCGTTTCCTCGAGCTGGCAGAGCGCGGGTCCGCCGAGGACTCGTCCGCCCAGTTCTGACTTCGATGCAGCAACCATCCCGTACAGGAGAGACACCATGAGCACCAACACCGTGCCAGCCACCGGGCCAGCCACCGGACCCGACACCGGCCGCGTCGTACTCGCCTACTCCGGAGGCCTCGACACCTCCGTGGCCATCGGCTGGCTGGCCGACCAGACCGGCGCCGAGGTCGTCGCCGTCGCCGTCGACATCGGCCAGGGTGGTGAGGACATGGAGGCGGTGCGCAAACGGGCGCTGGCCTGTGGGGCCGTCGAGGCGGTGGTCGTCGACGCCAAGGACGAGTTCGCCGACGAGTTCTGCTTGCCGGCGTTGAAGGCCAACGCGCTCTACATGGACCGTTACCCGCTGGTGTCGGCGCTGTCGCGGCCGCTGATCGTCAAGCACCTGGTGGAGGCGGCCCGCTACCACGGCGCCTCGACGGTCAGCCACGGCTGCACCGGCAAGGGCAACGACCAGGTGCGGTTCGAGGTAGGTGTCGGCACCTTGGCCCCCGACCTGGACGTGATCGCTCCGGTTCGCGACTACGCCTGGACCCGGGAGAAGGCGATCGTGTACGCCGAGGAGCACAACCTGCCGATCGATGTGACCAAGAAGTCGCCGTACTCGATCGACCAGAACGTGTGGGGCCGCGCCGTGGAGACCGGCTTCCTCGAAGACATCTGGAACGCGCCGATCGAGGACCTCTACGACTACACCTCTGACCCCGCCACCCCGCGGGACGCCGACGAGGTCGTGATCGGCTTCGAGCAAGGCGTCCCGGTCTCCATCGACGGCCGTCCGGTGTCGGTGCTGCAGGCGATCCAGGAGCTCAACGAGCGGGGCGGCGCGCAGGGCGTCGGCCGTCTCGACATGGTCGAGGACCGGCTGATCGGCATCAAGAGCCGCGAGGTCTACGAGTCCCCAGGCCCGATCGTGCTGATCACCGCGCACCAAGAGCTGGAGAGCGTGACGGTCGAGCGGGACCTGGCCCGGTTCAAGCGCACGGTCGACCAGCGCTGGGGTGAGCTCGCGTACGACGGACTGTGGTTCAGCCCGCTCAAGCGCAGCCTCGACGCCTTCATCGAGCACTCGCAGACGCACGTGACCGGGGAGATCCGGATGACCCTGCACGGCGGCAAGGCCGTCGCGACCGGGCGCCGGAGCCCGGCGAGCCTCTACGACTTCAACCTGGCGACCTACGACGAGGGCGACAGCTTCGACCAGTCGCTGGCGAAGGGCTTCGTCGAGCTGCACGGTCTGCCCAGCAAGATCGCCGCCAAGCGCGACCACCACGTGTCCGGCGACAGCTGATGCAGGAGACCGACGCCGCCAGGTTGTGGGGTGGGCGGTTCGCCGGCGCGCCGGCCGATGCGCTCGCCGCACTCTCCAGGTCCACCCATTTCGACTGGCGACTGGCTCCCTACGATCTCGCCGGGTCGCGAGCCCACGCCCGCGTCCTCGCCCGCGCCGGCTTGCTCGACGACGCGGCGCTGCGCGACCTTCTGGACGGCATCGATGCGCTGCAGGCCGACGTCGCCTCGGGTGCTTTCGTCCCCGCGGCGGGCGACGAGGACGTGCACACGGCCCTCGAGCGCGGGCTCGTGGAGCGGCTCGGACCCGAGCTCGGAGGTCGGCTACGGGCGGGCCGCTCCCGCAACGACCAGGTGGCCACGTTGTTCCGGGCCTACCTGCGAGACCACGCCCGGTCGGTCGCCGGCCTCGTGCTGGACCTGGTCGGCGCACTGACCGAGCAGGCCGAGCGACATCTCGGCGCGGTGATGCCCGGCCGCACGCATCTGCAGCATGCCCAGCCCGTCCTGCTGTCGCACCATCTGCTCGCGCACGCCTGGCCGCTGCTGCGCGACGTGGGCCGCCTGCGGGACTGGGACAGCCGGGTCGCGACCGACTCGCCGTACGGGGCCGGCGCGCTGGCCGGCTCGTCACTCGGCCTGGACCCGGAGCAGGTCGCCCATGAGCTCGGATTCGACGGCTCCAGCGCCAACTCGATCGACGGCACCGCCGCGCGTGACTTCGTGGCCGAGTTCGCGTTCGTCACCGCGATGATGGGCGTCGACGTCTCCCGGCTGGCGGAGGAGATCATCGTCTGGGCGACCAAGGAGTTCTCCTTCGTCGTGCTGGACGACGCCTTCGCCACTGGGTCGAGCATCATGCCGCAGAAGAAGAACCCCGACATCGCCGAGTTGGCGCGCGGAAAGGCCGGCCGCCTGGTCGGCAACCTCGCCGGGCTGATGACGACGTTGAAGGCGCTTCCGTTGGCCTACAACCGTGACCTGCAGGAGGACAAGGAGCCCGTCTTCGACTCCATCGACACCCTGGAGGTCCTGCTGCCCGCCTTCACGGGCATGGTCCGCACGCTCGGCTTCGACACCGAGCGGATGGCCACGCTGGCGCCGCAGGGGTTCTCGCTTGCGACGGACGTGGCCGAGTGGCTCGTCCGCGAGGGGGTGCCGTTCCGGGTCGCGCACGAGGTAGCGGGTGCCTGCGTGCGCCGTTGCGAGCAGCGGGGCATCGAGCTGTGGGACCTCACCGACGCCGATCTCGCCGAGCTGTCGCCCGATCTCACCCCGTCGGTGCGCACCGTCCTCTCGGTGGACGGGTCGGTGGCCTCTCGCGACGCGCGTGGTGGCACCGCCCCGGCTCGGGTGGCCGAGCAGCTGGACGAGGCACGCGGCGAGGTGCAGGACCTGCGCGGATGGCTGCGGCGCTGAGCCGGGCCGCCCTCGCCCGGCCGGCGCCGGAGGCGGCGCCGGCACTGCTGGGCTGCCTGCTCACCTCGGGCGGGGTCACGGTGCGACTGAGCGAGGTCGAGGCGTACGACGGGGCCAACGACGCGGGCTCGCACGCCTACCGTGGCCGGACTCCGCGCAACGAGGTGATGTTCGGGCCGGCGGGTCACCTCTACGTGTACTTCAGCTACGGCATGCACTGGTGCGCCAACGTGGTCTGCGGCACCGATGGCACCGCGTCGGCGGTGCTGCTGCGTGCTGGAGAGGTGGTGGCGGGTGAAGACCTCGCACGCAGCCGCCGAGGGGCCGCCATGCCGTTTCGGGACCTGGCGCGCGGACCCGCCCGGTTGTGCCAGGCGCTCGGTGTGGACAAGCAGTGCAACGGAGTCGACGTGCTCGCGACCGAGGCGCCGGTCCGGCTGCGTGCCGGGGTGCCGCCGGACTCGGTGAGCCGGGGGCCGCGGGTAGGCCTGCGTGGAGCGCCCGACCAGCCCTGGCGGTTCTGGGTCACTGACGACCGCACCGTCTCGACGTACCGCCCGCATCAGCCCAGGCGTCGGGGACGCTGACGGCTGCGGGGCACCCCGAACTGGTTGCGCCATCCCAGCGGACGTAAGGCAGGCTTGGCCCATCCGACGAGCAGAGGAGATTCCCCGGTGACCGCACGTACCGACGTACTCGGCGAGCTCGAGTGGCGGGGCCTGATCGCGAACTCGACCGATCGCGACGCCCTGCGCGCCGACCTGGAAGCCGGCCCGGTCACGTTCTACGTCGGTTTCGACCCGACTGCCCCGAGCCTGCACATGGGCCACCTCATGCAGCTGCTCACCGCGCGCAGGATGCAGGCTGGGGGCCACCGACCCCTGGTGCTGGTGGGCGGTGCTACCGGCCTCATCGGTGATCCGAAGCAGACCACCGAGCGGGTGCTGAACCCCAAGGAGACGGTCGCCGAGTGGACCGAGAAGCTGCGCGCCCAGGTCGGGCGCTTCCTCGACTTCGACGGCGAGTACGGCGGTCAGATCGTCAACAACTACGACTGGACCGCGAACCTGTCGACGATCGACTTCTTGCGCGACATCGGTAAGCATTTCCCGGTCAACCGGATGCTGGACCGGGAGGCGGTCCGTGCACGGCTGGAGAGCGGCATCTCCTACACCGAGTTCAGCTACGTGCTGCTGCAGTCGATGGACTACCTCGAGCTCTTTCGGCGGCACGGGTGCCGGTTGCAGACCGGCGGCAGCGACCAGTGGGGCAATCTCACCGCAGGCGTCGAGCTCATCCGCCGCGCGGAGAACGAGCGAGTGCACGCCCTGGCCACGCCGCTGGTGACCAAGGCCGACGGCACGAAGTTCGGCAAGACCGAGTCGGGCACCGTCTGGCTGGACGCGGACATGACGTCGCCCTACGCCTACTACCAGTTCTGGTTCAACGCAGACGACCGCGACGTGGTCCAGCTGCTGAAGTACTTCACCGTCCGCTCCGCCGAGGAGATCGCAAACCTCGAGCGGCAGCTCAAGGAGCGGCCGCAGGCGCGGGCCGCGCAGCGAGCGCTGGCGCAGGACGTCACCACGCTGACCCACGGCGCCGAGGAGACGGCCACCGTCGAGGCAGCGGCTGCGGCGCTGTTCGGGGGGCGCGGCTTGGAGGAGCTCGATCCGCGGACCCTGCGGTCGGCGTTGCAGGAGGCCCAGCTCGCCACCGTGGAGGCAGGCGAGCACCTCCCGACCGTCGTCGACCTGATGGTGGAGTCGGGGCTGGCAGCCAGCAGGTCCGCCGCGCGGCGCACCGTGCAGGAGGGCGGCGCCTACCTCAACAACGAACGTGTCACCGACCCGGACTTCACGCCGCGGCGGGAGTCGCTGCTGCACGGTCGATGGCTCGTGCTGCGGAAGGGAAAACGCACCATGGCTGGTGTCGAGGTGACCCCGACGAGCGCCTCCGGCCCGGCCTGAGCGGCACCGTCCGCGGCCGACTTGCGAACGCACGAGAGGGTTGTCTACTGTTGTCGGTGTCGCCGCGGGGTGGCGGGTCGCCGGGCTGTTTGGTCGGGTGGTCGGCTCCGGGGTTGGCGTCCCTCCAGTGTTGTTCGTGCCGGGGTGGTCTCTGCGTTTTGGTGGAGCGGCCGTGGTGTCGGGTG
>DASSKO010000126.1:0-4255 GCA_035690425.1 Nocardioidaceae bacterium | reverse complement strand
GGTCAGCTTCCTCGTGATCTACCTGTTCTGGTCGGTCCATGCCGGTGCCCTGCGGCACCTGGAGGAGACGGGGACCGAGGTCACGGGCCTGCGCCCGCTGAACATGCTCTGGCTCCTGGTGATCGCCTTCCTGCCGTTCCCGACAGCTCTCGTGGGACACCGCACCGACACCGCCTCGGTGCCGATCTACATCGGCACGATGTTCGTGTTGTCGGCACTGACCGCGGCAATCGTCACCCTGGCCCACCGCACCTCGGGCTCCCGCCTGCCCCTGTGGGGGTGGTGGACGACGGCCATCTTTGCCGCGTGCACCCTCATCGGCGTGGTCAACGCCGACGCCGGCCTCTACGCGCTGCTGGCCCTCGCCGTGCTCCGGGTGGTCGAGTCGCGGGTGCTGCACCGCCCCTGAGCAGCCGTCCCGGCCCAGCGCCCGGGACCCCGTGCGCCCCGCGCCGGGTCACGGCCTGTCGCTGCCCGCGACGGGCGCTACGCCCGCCCCAGCGGGATCCGGGCGCGCGCGTCGTGCGACAGCTGCGGCTCGAGGTCGCCGAGCAGCATCCCGCGCTCATGGCCGAGGCGCACCCGCGGCCGGCCGAACGGATCCACCAGCATGCTGTTGCCGACCCCCAGTGGATCCGAGCCCTCGGCCGGCCGCCATGCCTGGTCGCACGCCAGCACCCATGCCTGGGAGTCCAGCGCGCGCGCCCGCACGAGCAGGTCCCACTGCTCCGCCTTGCCCGGGCCCTCGCCCCAGGAGGCAGGCACCACAACGAGTTCGGCGCCGCGACGGCCCAGCGCGGAGAACTGGTCGGCGAACCGCAGGTCGTAGCAGGTCGCCAGCCCGATCGTCAGACCGTATGCCGTGAAGGTCACCAGCTCTGCCCCCGGCGCCACGGTCTCGGACTCCTTGGAGCCGAAGGCGTCGTAGAGGTGGATCTTGTCGTAGGAGCAGTCCACGTCGGGGCCGGTGACCAGCAGCGTGTTGTGCACCCGGTTGTGGTCGGCCGGAGTGAACATGCCGACCACGACGACGACCTGCTGCTCGGCAGCGACCCGGCGCACGCCGTTCGCGAAGGCGCCGTCCAACGGCTCGGCGACCCGCCCGAGGTCCGCACCGAACCGGCACATGGTGGCCTCGGGGAAGACCACGACCTGGGCGCCATACTCCGCGGCGCTCTTGACTTCCCGCTCGACCTCGTGGAGGTTCGCCACAGGGTCGAAGGACGCGGTGAGCTGCGCACCGGCGATTTTCACGGACATACGTTCTCGCACCTTTGTATACTCATTGTATGCGGCAGACCGGTCGGGAACGAGCGTACAACTACCTGCGCGGGCAACTGCTGCAGGACCCGGCCCTGGTGGGGACGTTCATCAGCGAGGCGTCGGTCGCCGAGGAGGCGGGGGTGAGCCGCACGCCGGTGCGCGAGGCGATGCTGATGCTGGCCGCCGAGGACCTGGTCCAGCTCGTCCCGCACCGCGGCGCGTTCGTGGCGCAGCCCTCGCCCGCGCAGATCCGCGACGTGCTGGAGGCGCGCGAGGCCCTGGAGACCTGGGCGACGCGGGCGGTGCTGTCGCGCGGCAGCGCACCGGTTGCCGCGATGCAGGCGTGCATCGACCGGCAGCGCGCGCTCGAGGGACCGGACACCAACCGCGACTTCATCGCGATCGACAGCGAGTTCCACATGGCGCTGATCACCACGACCGGCAACGAGATGGTGCGGCGGATGTACGAGATCGCGCGCATGCGGCACCTGCACATCGGCGTCGCGGCCATCGAGCGCTCGCCGACCCGGCGCGCGGAGGTGGTTGCCGAGCACCAGGCCATCGTCGACGCCCTGAAGGACGGCGACGAGGCCGCCGCCCTGGACGCCGTCGCGACGCACCTGCGGACCACGCACCGGAGCCTGATCGATCAGACGTGACTCGGCGCGGGGACCTCGGCGCCCGGCGCGTCCTGGTCCACCTCGTCGATGACCCGCCGGCCCATGGCCAGGCCGACCAGCGTGATGACGACGGAGACCGTGACGTAGCCCGCCAGCAGGAGGCCGTTGCCGTTCTGGGAGTCCAGCCAGGCGAAGGCACTCGGCGCGAAGCCGCCACCGATGATGCCGGCGATCGTGTACGCCAGTGACGAGCCGGTGTAGCGCAGCCGGGCGTGGAACTGCTCGGCGACGTGGGCGGCCTGCGGCGCGTACATGATCGAGTGGAAGAACAGGCCGATCACCACGCCGGCCAGACCGACCGCGAACGAGCGCGTCTGGGTGACGGCCACGAAGACGTACATCCACGCCGCGGCACCCACGGCCCCGACGGCATACAGCGCCTTGCGGTTCACCCGGTCGGACAGCCAGCCGGCGGCCGGCATGGTGACGATCTGGAAGGCGCCACCGATCATGGTGCAGGCCAGGGCCTGACTCGAGCTGAGCGCACCCGGGCCGGTCGTGAGCCAGACGATGACGAACACGGCGAAGAACGCGTAGGCGACGTCGGGGCCGACCCGGCTCAGCACCGCGCCGGTCAGCGCGCGCCGCTGCGTGCGGAACACCTCGGACACGGGCGCCTTCGGCGTCTCGTCGCGCTCGACCAGGCGCTGGAACACCGGCGTCTCCTCCAGCCGCATCCGCAACCAGATGCCGACGCCGATGATCACCGAGGCGAGGATGAAGGCCAGGCGCCACCCCCAGCTGAGGAAGGCCGCCCTCGAGAGCCCCGCGCTGAGGCTGAGCAGCACGAGGTTGGCGATGACGCTGCCGATCGGCACGCCGATCTGCGCTGCGGACGCCCAGAGGCCGCGCTCGTTCGGGTCGCCGAACTCGCTGCTGAGCAGGACCGCGCCGCCCCACTCGCCGCCGACGCCGACGCCCTGCAGGAAGCGCAGCGCGACCAGCAGGATCGGCGCCCACAGCCCGGCGGTGGCGTAGGTGGGCAGCAGGCCGATGCAGACGGTGGCGCCGCCGATGAGCATCAGGGTCCAGAGGAGCACCTTCTTGCGCCCCACGCGGTCGCCCAGGCGACCGAAGACCACGCCGCCGATGGGCCGTGAGATGTAGCCCGCGGCATACGTCAGGAAGGCCTTGATCGTGGCCATGGCCGGGTCGTCGTCGGGGAAGAACAGCTGGTTGAAGACGACGGCGGCGGCGGCGCCGTAGAGCGCGAAGTCGTACCACTCCAGCGACGTGCCCATCAGGCTGGCGGCGAACGCGCGTCGCAGCGTGCGGCGCTGCTGCGGCGGGTACTCGGTGCTGCGTGTCTGCATGGCAACCCTCTTCGGTGTCCGGTTCTGACCGCCGCCCATACTGCATGTATACAATCGGTGTACGCAAGGCGGTCCGCCCTGCGAGTCCGACTTTCCGCACGTCGAGGAGGAGCAAGCGATGCCACGAGTGGCCCTGCAGGTCGTGGGCGAGGGAGCGCGCGAGATCGACATCCGTTGGGTCCTCAACGGAGGGTATGCCGGCCGCGACACCGCCGAGGTGCAGCACCACGTGGACGAGCTCGCGGCCCTCGGGGTTCCCGGGCCGGAGCGGGTGCCCTCGCTCTACCCCTTGTCGAACTTCCTGATCTCCCAAGGGGATTCGGTGCAGGTCCCGCACGAGAAGACCTCGGGTGAGGCCGAGTGGGCCCTGGTCGTCGGGGACGGGCCGGAGGACGCGCTCGTCGTGGCGGCGTGCGACCACACCGACCGCGCCCTGGAGACGCACGGCGTCGCGTGGAGCAAGCAGTCGGCGCCCGACTTCCTCGGCACGGTCGCGTGGCGCTGGTCGGACGTCGGGGACCGGTTCGACGACTTCTCGCTCCGGGCGTGGGTGACGAGCCACGGGGTCGAGGAGCTCATCCAGGACGGCTCGCCCGCGCAGCTGCTCTCCCCGGGCTACTGGTTGGACGAGCTGCAGCAGGCGGGTCTCGCGCGGCCGGGCACGCTGCTGATGAGCGGCACGATCCCGATGCTTTCCGGCGTGGACCAGTTCGCCGACGCTTGGCGGGTCGAGCTCGCCGACGGGCAGGGCAACGTCAGCCGGGTGGCCTACGCGGTCGAGCAGCTCGCTCCCGCCTGGGGCTGAGGCGAGCCTCTCGCACGTCGGCCGCCGAAGCCATCGAGGTCACTGCACGTTTCTCCTGACCACAGGCCTCTCGCGCCGGGAGGGCCACCTTGGGGAAGATGGGGCGCATGGCGGCGATACCGAGGACGATGCGGGCCAGCGTGCTGGTCGAGCAGGGCAGGATCGAGATGCAGGAGCGGCCGGTCCCGCGACCT
>DASSKO010000125.1:0-4339 GCA_035690425.1 Nocardioidaceae bacterium | reverse complement strand
GGACGCAGCCATGTCACCGTCCTCGGGACGCCGCTTCGGCCGGCTGCCGTCGCAGCGATCGCGGGCCGGATCAGCGACGGCGGCGGCAACATCGACCGGATCGTGCGGATGGCGCGCTATCCCGTCACTGCGGTCGAGCTGGACGTGTCGGGGACCGATCCGCAGCGGCTGCGCACCACGCTCGCCGCCGAGGCGGCGGCCCAGCGGGTCGACGTCGCCGTGCAACCTGCCGGGCTGCTACGGCACGGGCGCAAGCTGATCGTGATGGACGTCGACTCCACGCTCGTCCAGGGCGAGGTGATCGAGATGCTCGCCGAGCACGCCGGCAGTGCCGACCTGGTGCGCGACATCACCGAGCGGGCGATGCGCGGGGAGCTGGACTTCGCCGCCTCCCTCGCCGAGCGGGTCGCCACCCTGGCGGGCCTGGAGGCGTCCGTGCTCGGCGAGGTCTACGACGCGATCACCCTCGCCCCCGGGGCCCGCACGCTGGTGCGCGTCCTGCGCCCGCTGGGCTACCGGTTCGCAATCGTCTCCGGCGGCTTCACCCAGATCACCGACCGGATCGCCGCCGACCTCGGCATCCACCACACCGCGGCCAACGAGCTCGAGATCGTCGACGGCCGGCTCACCGGCCGGATCGTCGGCCCGGTGGTGGACCGGGCGGGCAAGGCCGAGGCGCTGCGGCGGTTCGCCGCCGACAGCGACGTGGCGATCTCCCACACCGTCGCGATCGGGGACGGCGCGAACGACCTCGACATGCTCGCGGCTGCCGGGCTCGGCATCGCGTTCAACGCCAAGCCGGTCGTGCAGCAGGCAGCCGACACGGCCGTCAACGTGCCCTACCTGGACACCGTCGCCTACCTCCTCGGCATCTCCCGGGAGGAGATCGACGCCGCCGACGCCGAGTGCGGCCCGGTGCGGCCACCGCCTCCCCCACTGTGACCGCACCGGCGCGGTGCGCTGCCCGCGTACGTCAGTCGCGGGGCACGTCGACGCCGGTCAGCCGCAGTCGGCGCGCGTTGACGTCCTCCCACTGCACCGGCACGTCGAACCAGGCCATCGCCGCGCTCGGCATGCCGTCGGCCAGCACCGTCTCGTGCTCGGCCGCGGCCTGCCCGTCGCTGAAGGCCGATGCCGCGATCGAGATCGTGGGATTGTGCCCGACCACGAGCACCGACTGCACACCGGCCTCGACCGCGGCCAGCAACTCCACCACCGCCGGCGGCCCTGCGTCGTACAGGGTGCGGTCGAACCACACCTCGGGAGTGGCGCCCATGCCGGCACACAGCGCCTGCCAGGTGTCCCGGGTGCGCTGCGCCGTCGACACCAGCGCCAGCGCAGGCGCCTCGCGCCGTTGCGCGAGCAGCCGCCCAGCGGCCTCGGCGTCGCGACGGCCGCGGGCCGACAACGGCCGGGCCGCGTCGGAGCCGGGGTCCGTCGCGGCGTGGTCTGCGGCCTGTGCGTGTCGCATCAGGATCAGCCGGCGCACGGGTCCTCCCGTCAGGAGATGAGCTTGGCGTGGAGCACGTTGTCGCCGTCAGTCTGGACCAGCCAGGCGGCGGGCTGGAACGTCGGGTCGCGGGTGCCGGCCCCGTCGCCGGGAACGAACGCCACCCGCACCCGCCCCGACTCGTCTGCGTCGAACTGCGCGCCGAGGCGAGCGGTCCTGAGTGGCAGCGCGTCGGCGTACTTGCGCAGGTCCTGCGTCGTGCCCCAGTCGCACTCGGGCTCGCACGCGTAGTGCTTCCATCCTGGTGGCGCGGCCACCAGCACGTAGTAGGAGCCGCCCTCGATCGCCTCTGCGGCCTCCCAGCTCGCGTCGACGAGCAGCATCCGGTCGGTCGGTGCCCGCGCGCGCAGAGGCTCGGGCACCCGGGGCTCCGAGGCTTGGACGAATGCCACCTCGCCACGCGTCACCGCGAACTCCACGGTGTGCGCACGCCCCTGGAACCACATGTAGGCGACGAACCCAAACACCGCGAGAGTGACCAACGACGGCGCCGCGAGGCCCCGACCGCGCTTCCAGAGCATCCTCGTCACATTCCCTTGCCGACGCTTCAGCGGCTGCTGCGTTCCTCCGCCGTATCCTAAGGGCTGTGCCGACGGTCAGCCGCTAGGCCGCCACCGTCAGGCGCCCATGGCGTGGTAGCCGCCGTCGACGTGCACGATCTCTCCGGTCGTCGCGGGGAAGAAGTCGCTGAGCAGCGCAACTGCCGAGCGGGCGGTAGGGCCGTTGTCCTGCTCGTCCCAGCCCAGCGGCGCGCGGCCGCTCCACATCGACTCCAGGTCGGCGAACCCGGGGATCGCCTTCGCGGCCAGGGTCTGCAGCGGTCCGGCCGACACCAGGTTGACGCGGATGCCCTGCGGGCCGAGGTCGCGGGCGAGGTAGCGGGCGCACGACTCCAGCCCGGCCTTGGCGACACCCATCCAGTCGTAGGCCGGCCACGCCACGGTCGCGTCGAAGGTCATGCCCACGACGGCGGACCCGGTCGACAGCAGCGGCAGGCAGGCCACCGACAACGACGACAGCGAGTACGCCGACACCTGCAGAGCCTGCGACACGTCGGACCACGGCGCGGTGAGGAACTTGCCCCCGAGCATCGTCTCGGGGTTGCCGTAGGCGATCGAGTGGAACACGCCGTCCAACCCGTCGACGTGCTCGCGCAGCCGGTCGGCGAGCGTGGAGAGGTGCTCGTCGTCGGTCACGTCGAGCTCGATGACGGCGGCCGGCTCGGGCAACCGGCCGGCGATGCGCCGGGTGATGCCCAGGGCGCGGCCGAAGTTCGAGATCACCACGGTGGCGCCCTGCTGCTGAGCCACCTTGGCGACCTCGAAGCCGATCGAGTTGTCCATGGTGACGCCGGTCACCAGCAGTTGCTTGCCGTCGAGAATGCCCATCATGCTCCAGGTCGTCGGGTCAGGGTGCCGGGTCAGGGTGCCGGGTCAGGGTGCCGGGTGAGGGGGTGCCGGGTGTGTGCGGGTCAGTGGCCCATGCCCAGGCCGCCGTCGACGGGGATGACCGCACCGGTCACATAGCCCGCCTGGTCCGACGCCAGCCACAGCACCGCGCCCGCCACCTCCTGGAGCGAGGCGTAGCGCTGCAACGGGATCGTCGCGAGATACTCCTTCTTCTTCTCCTCCGGCAGCTCGGCGGTCATGTCGGTCTCGACGAACCCGGGCGCGACGACGTTGGCGGTGATGCCACGGCTGCCGAGCTCGCGTGCGAGCGACCGGGCCATGCCGACCAGGCCGGACTTGCTGGCCGCATAGTTGACCTGGCCGGCGGAGCCGAGCAGCCCGACCACGGAGGAGATGAACACGATCCGCCCGCGCCGGAGCCGCAGCATCTGCTTCGCGGCTCGCTTGGCCACCCGGAACGACCCGGTGAGGTTGGTGTCGATGACCGCGTCCCAGTCGTCGTCGCCCATCCGCAGCACGAGCGTGTCGCGGGTGACGCCCGCATTGGCCACCAGCACCTCGACCGGTCCGTGCTCGGCCTCGATCGTGGCGAACGCCGCGTCGACCTGCTCGGCGTCGGTCACGTCGCACCGGACCCCGAGGAAGCCCTCCGGGGGCTCACCGCTGCGGTAGGTGACCGCCACCTGGTCCCCCGCGTCCTTGAACGCCTGCGCGATGGCGCGCCCGATGCCTCGGTTTCCTCCGGTGACCAAGACCGATCTGCCCACGTGTCGAGCCTTCCTCTGGTAGCTGCCTCGGCTAGCTGCTGGCCTCTCGCGGGACAGAGGCTATCGGCTCGGCCGCGCGATCGGCGGGCGCCTCTACTCGTCGTCCTCGAGTCGGAAACCCACCTTCATGGTGACCTGGAAGTGCTCGACGACACCGTTCTCGACGTGCCCGCGGGTCTGGATGACCTCGAACCAGTCCAGGTGACGCAGTGTCTGGCCGGCTCGCTCGATGCCGTTCCGGACCGCCTGGTCGGTTCCTTCCGGGGAGGTGCCGACGATCTCGGTCACCCGATAGGTGCGGCTGCTCATGAAGCTCTCCTCACGATGTGGGTCCGCGGGTACGACGCTGCGCTGCCCGCCGTTCACGATCATCCTCTCAGCCGACGTACCCTGGATGTGGCGGGCAGCCGAGAGAGAGCACAGGCCATGGTTCAGAGCGGACGTCACAGCGACCCTGTGCACATCACCAGCGCTCGCACGAGTCACAGTGCGGACATCCGTGGACGGCAGAACCGCTACCTGTTCTCGATGGCAGTGCGCACGCTGTGCGTCGTGCTGGCCGTGGTGACGGCGGGCTATCTGCGGTGGGCCTTCATCGCCGGCGCCGTATTCCTGCCCTACATCGCAGTGGTGGCGGCCAACGCCGGCGCCGT
>DASSKO010000124.1:0-3467 GCA_035690425.1 Nocardioidaceae bacterium | reverse complement strand
AAGCCGAGCAGGTCGGCGTACCACTCGATGGCCGAGGACATGTCTCGCACCGGGATGAAGACTTGACCCACGATGCGCTGGATCGGGCTGGTCACGAGACGCATAGTAGGGGCCGGACGGGAGCACCAACGTCCGCACATGCCGCGTTGAGGGAAGTTAGCCGTGCCCCATCCCTCGTGTGCTCTGTAACGCCGCTCCGACACTCGCGACATGCGAAATTACCCACCCCACGTATACATGGGATGTATAGTCTGGGTGCATGGGTACTTCCGAGACGTTGCTGGCGCTGCTGGAGCGGGAGCCGGCGCATGGTTACACCCTCAAGCGCAGGTACGACGAGCGGTTCGCGCGCGCTCGGCCGCTGGCCTTCGGGCAGGTGTATGCCAGTCTGGCCCGCTTCGAGAAGCGGGGTTGGGCCCACGCGCTTGAGGTGGAGGCCGGTGAGGGGCCCGAGCGCAAGCGCTACCGGATCACGCCGGAGGGTGTTGCGGTGGTCGACCAGTGGGTCTTGGAGCCGCAGCAGCCGGCCGAGTTCGCGGCCAGCACGCTGTTCGCGCGGGTGTCGGTCGCGCTGATGTCGGGTCGGTCGGCCCGCGACGTCCTCGACAAGCAGCGGGCGACGCACCTGGTCCGGATGCGTGAGCTCACCCAGGCCTGCAAGAGCGCCGACTCCGCCGACCTGTTGGCGATCACCTATGAGCTCACGCACCTCGACGCCGACCTGCGGTGGATCGAGCAGGCCGGGTCCCGCCTGGTCGACGCCCAACACGCACTCCTGAGGGAACCGTCATGAACCACGCCGTCGTCTCCGCCCGCGGTCTCGAACTCAGGTATGGCGACACGCGTGCGCTGCACGGGGCGAGCCTGGAGCTTCGGGCCGGTGAACGAGTCGCGCTGATGGGTCCGTCCGGGTCCGGCAAGTCCTCGCTGCTGCACTGTCTTGCCGGCGTCGTGGAACCGCAGGGCGGCGAGATCTGGTTCGAGGGCCAGCGCCTGGACCGGCTTTCGGAGGCCAGACGCAGCGCGGTGCGGCTGGAGCGAATGGGCATGGTCTTCCAGTTCGGTGACCTCGTCCCGGAGCTGACCCTGGTGGAGAACGTGCTGTTGCCGCTGCGGATTCTCGGGGCCCGCCGCCGCGCCGCGCGCACCGCCGCGATGGAGCTGCTGGACCGGCTCGGTGTCGCCGAGGTCGCCGACCACCGCACCGGCGCGGTATCGGGCGGGCAGGCACAACGCGCCGCGGTTGCCCGTGCGCTGGTGCACCAGCCCGCGGTGGTGTTCGCCGACGAGCCCACCGGTTCCCTGGACAGTGTCACCGCGGAGAAGGTGCTCGACGCGATGGTCAGCCTCACCCGCGAGTCGGGCGCTGCGCTGCTGGTGGTCACCCACGACAACATCGTCGCCTCCTACCTCGACCGCCATCTCGTCATGCACGACGGCGTCACCTGCGACACGGTAGGGGCCGGGCGATGAGGGGGGCGATCGCGCTGGGCCTGCGCCTCACGGGGGCAGGCGCAGGCCCGGCGCGGCTGCGGACCGCGCTGATGCTGCTGGCCACCTGTGTGGGCACGGTGCTCATGCTGGTCATCGCCGCGATCGCCAGCGCCGAGCAGACCATGCACCAGACGATGTATGCCGACAGCGCGCAACTGCGCCGGCTGCTGTATGCCGTGGTGCTGACCGTGTCCTTGCCGATCCTGGCGTTGGTCGCGACCGCGGGCCGGCTGTCGGCCGAGCTGCGCGAGCGTCGACTGGCGAACCTGCGCCTGCTCGGTCTGTCGCCGTCGCAGACCCGTGCGGTCGCCGTCACCGAGGCCGCCATCTCGGCGCTGGCCGGCGTGCTTCTGGGCGCCCTGCTCTTCCAGCCGATCCGATGGGCCCTCGCAGCGCTCCATCCGGCCGGCCAGCACTGGCCCTACGCAGCACTGACCCCGACTCCGCCGTGGTATGCCGTGATCTGCCTGGCCGTGCTCCTCGCCGTGATCGCCATCGCGGTGCTCCCGCAGCGCACCCAGATGTCTTCTGCGCTTGCCCGGGCCCGCCGTGCCGACCTGCGACGACCGTCATGGCTGCGGGTGCTGCCGCTGCTGGCGGGCGCCGTCACCTGCGTCCAGGAACTGATCCGCTCCGGGCACCGCACCACCGACGTCTACTGGGTGCTGTTCGTCGGTGTCCCCCTACTCGGCATCGGACTGCTGCTCGTCGTGCCGGTGCTGGTCAGGTTGCTCGCCGACGCGATGCTCCGATCGGACCGAACCGGCCCGGTCGCCATGGTCGCCGCCCGGCGCATGCAGGCCCAGCCGGCCGGCGTCAGCCGAGTGGTCAGCGGTCTGCTCATCGGGCTGTTCGTGGTCACCGGCGCCCGCGGGGTAGTCGGCGCCTTCGAGAACGGAACCCAGGAGGCGGTCCGTCAGCTCACCGAGCAACAACGCGTCGAGGTAGCAGCCACCCTCCACAGCGAGACGGCCGTGACCGCGCGGGCCCTACGGGTGCGCGGGGTGCGGCAGGTGATCGCGTTCCCGACCCTCACCACCCCCTGCGGACGCTTCGGATGCGAGACCGCGATCGTCGCGACCTGCGCCCAGCTCCATGCGATCGCACCAGCCCTGCACGGATGCGTCGACAACACCCCGATGTGGCTCGAGCACAGCGGCAAGACGAAGTCCACGACGCTGCACTGGCGCGCCATCACCGTCGGGACGCCGTCCAAGGCGGTCGCCGCCGCGACGCGTGTCCCGGCCAGGCAAGTGGCCGGCAACCCGTGGACGGAGCTGTCCCCGCTCGACGCCTCCGTGCTGCTCCCACCGTCCATCGTCGACCCAACGAAGCTGCCAACCGACACCCACGTCGATGTCCTCGTGCTCGGAGCGCCCGGACGCACCCTCGCCGACCACCTGGCCGGGGCCGGGCTGAGCGTCGAGTCCACGGCCGACTTCGGCTTCTACGACTACGTCGCCGAGTTGCGCGCGATCGTCTGGGCCGTGGCAGCCGTGCTGCTGTCGGTCGGGCTGCTCGCCTTCGCCGTCGCGGCCATCGACCGAGCCGTCAACCGGCGCCGCGAGGTGGTCTCGCTCCAGATCCTCGGCGTCCCGGCCAGCCTGCTCCGCCGCGCCCAGTGGGTCGAAGCCGCGCTCCCGATCGGCGTCGGCACCCTGCTCGCGGTCGGAGCCGGGCTACTGGCCAGCGCCGCCTACCTGACCTATGGCAGCGCCGTGAACTGGATCCCCTGGCACGCCAGCGGCATCCTCACGCTCATCTCCCTCGCAGGCGCCACGGCCATCGCCGGACTCACCGTCATCGCCGCCAGTCCGCGCATCCGCCCCGAGCTCATCCGCGCAGAGTGATCGTCTGGACACCGTTTACCGGATCTGCCGCGGATAGTGAAACGGGGCCCCCCGAGGAGTCGGGTTGGCGGAGACGACGTATCCGCCCAGCGAATCCCCGAATCGTGCGCTGCCGCCTCTTCT
>DASSKO010000123.1:0-36189 GCA_035690425.1 Nocardioidaceae bacterium | reverse complement strand
CGAGCGGAAGAAGCGTTAGCCGGACCGTTGTCGCCAGCCCTCCCGCCGGCTTACCGTGGCGGCGACAGGTAGGAGCGCTGTGCACGAGCTGGCGATCACCCAGAGCGTCGTCGACGCGGTCATCGAGCACGTGGCGGGGGCGCGGGTCCGCGTGGTCAACCTGCGGGTCGGCCGGCTATCCGGCGTGGTCCCCGAGGCGATGCGGTTCTGCTTCGAGCTGGTCACCGCGGGTACGCCGCTCGACGGTGCCCGGCTCGACATCGAGGAGCCGGCCGGCGCCGCGCGCTGCCACTGCTGCGGGGAGTCGTTCGACACCGACGACCTGATCCTGCTCTGCGCCTGCGGCAGTGCGGATGTCGAGGTGACGGCGGGCAAGGAACTGACGGTGGCGTCGGTAGAGGTGGAGTGAGCGATGTGTGCGACGTGTGGGTGCGGCGACCCTGCCAACGTGCGGGTTCATCCGCGCGACCACGACCATGACCACGATCACGACGACGACCACCGCCACGACCACGAGCATCACCACCAGAACGACCACGCGCAGCCGGCGCACACCGTGACGATCGAGCAGGACCTGCTCGCCAAGAACGACCAACTCGCCGGCGTCAACCGCGCCTGGCTCGACGCGCGGTCGATCACCGCGGTCAACCTGATGAGCTCTCCCGGCTCCGGCAAGACCACGCTGCTCGAGCGGACCATCCGTGAGCTGGGGAGCGAGGTGCCGGTCGCGGTGATCGAGGGGGACCAGGAGACCCTGCTCGACGCCGACCGCATCCGTGCCACCGGCCGGCCGGTGGTGCAGATCAACACCGGCAGCGGCTGTCACCTCGATGCCGAGATGCTGGCCCGCGGCATCCGCACGCTGGACCCGGCAGCTGGCTCGATTCTCTTTGTGGAGAACGTAGGAAACCTCGTCTGCCCGTCGCTGTTCAACCTCGGCGAGCATCGCCGCGTGGTGGTCATCTCGGTCACCGAAGGCGACGACAAGCCGATGAAGTATCCGCACATGTTCGCCTCCGCCGATCTGGTGGTGATCAACAAGGTCGACCTGCTGCCCTACGTCGACTTCGACCTCGGCCAGTGTGCGGAGCGTGCCCGCTCGCTACGGCCCGGTGTCGAGGTGCTCGCGCTGTCGGCGACCACGGGCAAAGGATTGGGCGAGTGGCAGGCGTGGCTCCTCTCCGACCGTTGACTTCCTACGAGAACCCGGCGTAGGACATTAGACGTGCGCCATGAACGACTGGCGCGGGATCGGCTGTCGCGACGACGCACAGGAGCCTGGTAGGTGACCGGGCCCCGCATGGAGGTGCGCTATGGCGACTGCCGACGCGGCCAGGGCAGGCCGGGGCTGACGGCGTGGAGCGCACCGGCCCGGCCGACATCGCTGCCACGCAGACCGTCTTCGACCACGCCCGCGCGGTCGCCGACGCGGTGCTGTACGAGGGCTATCTGCTCTATCCATATCGCAAATCCTCGTCCAAGAACCAGGTCCGCTGGCAGTTCGGCGTACTCGCGTCTCGGCGCTGGATCGACGCACGTGGTCCGGTAGTCGACGGCGTCGCCGGATCGACGGAGTCGTGGTGGCAGCAGACCGAGTGCCTGGTTGAGGCGCCGGACTCGGCTGCCGTCCACATCCGGCCGCGATACCTGCAGCTGCAGGTCAAGTCCGTCGACAAGCGGTGCCCGGGCGGGACCTTCCAGCCCGTCGAGCGGCTCGAGCTGGGGGACCGCGCCGAGGTTGCGTTCGACGAGGCGGTGCCGCACGAGACCGACGTGGTCGTGACCGTGGCGGAGCTGCTCGCCGGTGAGCGGCGGGTCGACTTCGGTGTGCCGGGCGGTGCGGACGCCGTGCCCGCGTACGACGACCAGGGCCGGGAGGCAGGCCGGGTCGTCCGGCGACGCTGGCCGGTGCGGGCGACCCTGCGGCTGTCGGTGGAGCCCGCGCAGACGCCGTTCCGGCTGCATCGGCTCCGCGTCCGGATCGAGAACGCCGACACCGCGACGCCGCCGGAGGCCCCGCGCCCGGAGGCATTGCGGCACGCGCTGATCGCGGCGCACTCCGTCCTCGCGCTGAGCACCGGATCCTTCGTGTCCCTGCTCGACCCGCCGGCCTGGGCCACACCAGCGGCGAAGGCATGCGCGAACGTCCGCACGTTCCCCGTGCTGGCCGGCGAGTCGGGAGGTCGCGACCTCGTGCTGTCGGCACCGATCATCCTCTACGACCACCCGCAGATCGCCCCGGAGAGCCCGGGCGACCTGCACGACGCCACCGAGATCGACGAGATCCTCTCCCTGCGCACGCTGACTCTCACCGAGGAGGAGAAGCGCGAGGCGCGTGCCACGGACCCGCGCGCCGCGGCGATCGTCGATCGGGTCGACTCGATGCCGCCGGAGATCATGGAGCGGCTGCACGGAGCCGTCCGCTCCCTGCGGCCGGCCCGTGCCGCGCCGGTCGACGACGCGCTGAGTCCCACGGCCCCCACGACGCCGTGGTGGGACCCGGGCGCCGACGCGTCGGTGTCACCCGACACCGACCACGTCGTCGTCGACGGCGTCCGGGTCGCCAGGGGCAGCCGCGTGCGGCTGCGGCCCAGGCGGCGGGGCACCGACGCGCACGACATGTTCCTCGCCGGGCGGACCGCGAGGGTGGAGGCGGTCTTCCTCGACGTCGACGACGTCCAGCACGTCGCGGTGACCATCGAGGATGACCCGAGCGCCGACGTGCACCAGTGGTACCGCCGGTTCCACTACTTCGCCCCGGAAGAGGTCGAGCCGCTGCCCGCGGACGAGGGGGCGGTCCCATGAGAAGCCCGGCGAGGGTGCTGGTGGCCGGCATCGGCAACGTCTTTCTCGGTGACGACGGCTTCGGTGTCGAGGTCGTCGCCCGTATCGACCCGCAGCTGGTGCCCGAGGGGGTCGAGGTCGTCGACTACGGCATCCGCGGCGTACACCTGGCCTACGACCTGCTCGACGACCGCCGCGACACGCTCGTGCTGGTCGACGCCGTGCCGCTCGACGACCCGCCCGGCACCCTCGCCGTACTCGACGCCAGCACGCACGCGGTCGCCACCGGGGCCAGCACGGTCAACGCCCATTCGATGAGCCCCGACGTCGTGCTGCAGACCCTGCACGGCCTCGGCGGCGGCATCGACCGGGTGCTGGTGGTCGGATGCCGGCCCGCCGTCCTCGAGGAGGGGATGCGGCTCTCGGAGCCGGTGGCAGCGGCGGTCGACGAGGCCGTGCGGCTGGTCCTCGAGCTGGCCCGGGACGAAGCCGCCCGACCCCGCGCCGCCACGACCATCGACGCCGCCGACGAAGGGAGCACGGCATGGACGCCATCGAGCTGTTGAAGCACGACCACCGGATGGTGGGGCAGCTGTTCCGTGACTACCAGGCAGCGGGCGGACCGCCCGGCGGCGACGAGCAGCGACGGGGCGTGGTCGAGATGATCCAGACAGCACCCACCCGGCCGCACCCGGCCGCCCCCGACGAGCCGCCGTCGCTCGCTTCGGCGGCACCGGTCGCGGCGATCTACGACAGGCTCCGAGACCGACTGCAAGGGAGGCCGCAGACATGACGACGTACGCCGGGCAGGAAACCACCGCAGGCGAACAGCGACAGGGCTTCGACGAGATCGACATCCTCTGGATCTCGGAGGGGATGAGCTGCGACGGCGACACCGTGTCGGTCACCGCCTCTGAGCAGCCGTCGATCGAGGACGTGGTGCTCGGCCTGATCCCTGGCCTGCCGAAGGTCAACCTCTACAACAAGGTGCTCTCCCCGACGCTGGGCGGCGAGGACTTCCTCGCGCCTTTCCGCGCGGCCGCCGCCGGTGAGTCCAAGAACCCGTTCATCTTCGTGATGGAGGGGTCGATCCCCAACGAGAAGATCAACGGGGACGGCTACTGGACCTCGTTCGGCAACGACCTGACCACCGGCCAGCCGCTAACACTCGACTGGTGGCTGGACAACCTCGCTCCGAAGGCGTGGGCGGTGGTCGCGGTGGGGACTTGTGCGACGTACGGCGGGATTCACGCGATGGCGGGCAATCCGACCGGGTCCATGGGGCTGGCGGACTACCTCGGCTGGGACTTCAAGTCCGCGGGCGCGCTGCCGATCGTCAACATCCCCGGCTGCCCGGTGCAGCCGGAGAACTTCATGGAGACGCTGGCCTGGGTGCTCTACCACGCGGCCGGAGCCGCGCCACCGCCGCCACTCGACGACATGCTGCGCCCGCAGTGGATCTTCGGCAAGACCGTGCACGAGGGCTGTGACCGCGCCGCCTACTACGAGCAGTCCGACTTCAGCCTCGACTACAACTCGCCGAAGTGCCAGGTGAAGATCGGCTGCTGGGGCCCGGTCGTCAACTGCAACGTGCCCAAGCGCGGCTGGATGGGTGGTGTCGGTGGCTGCCCCAACGTCGGCGGCATCTGCATCGGCTGCACGATGCCGGGCTTCCCGGACAAGTTCATGCCGTTCATGGACGCGCCCCCCGGGGGCAGCCTGTCCTCGATGCTCAACAAGCCCTACGGCGCGTTCATCCGCAAGATGCGTGGATTCACCAACACCACCCTCAACAAGGAACCCAAGTGGCGCCACAACAAGGCCGAGCTGACCAGTGGCTACGACCCGCGATGGCGCGCCGACAGCGCCCGCTGACCGACGACCAGAGCACGGAGGACGAACCACGATGACAGTCACCGAGCGCAGCGGCGCCACGCAGGAGCAGGGACAGCTCGTCGAGATGTCCTGGGATCCGATCACCCGGATCATCGGCAACCTCGGCATCTACACCAAGATCGACTTCGACAACCAGCGGGTCGCGGAATGCCACAGCACCTCGTCGATGTTCCGCGGCTACTCGGTGTTCATGAAGGGCAAGGACCCCCGCGACGCGGGTTTCATCACCAGCCGGATCTGCGGCATCTGCGGCGACAACCACACCACCTGCTCCAACTACGCGCAGCAGATGGCCTACGGCGTCAAGCCGCCGCGGCTGGCGGAGACGATCGTCAACCTCGGCGAGGCCGCCGAGTACATGTTCGACCACACGCTCTTCCAGGACAACCTCGTCTTCGTCGACTACTGCGAGGCGATGGTCAAGCAGACCAACCCGAGTGTGCTGGCCCGGGCGGAGAACACCGAGGCGCCCGGCGCTGCCATCCACGGCTACCGCACCATCGCCGACATCATGCGGGCGTTCAACCCGTTCGAGGGCGCGGTCTACAAGGAGGCGCTGAAGGTCAGCCGGGTGACGCGAGAGATGTTCTGCTTGATGGAGGGCCGGCATGTGCACCCGTCGACCCTCTACCCGGGTGGCGTGGGCACGATGCCGGAGCCGACGTTGTTCACCGACTATCTCTCCCGGCTGCTGTCCATCCTCGACTTCGTCAAGCAGGCCGTTGCCATGAACGACGACGTCTTCGACTTCTGGTACGAGGCGCTGCCGGGCTACGAGGAGGTCGGCCGGCGGCGCATCCTGCTCGGGTGCTGGGGCGCCTGGCAGAACCCCGATGTCGTCGACTACCGCTACCAGACCATGAACGACTGGGGCAAGGCGATGTACGTCACCCCGGGCATCGTGGTCGACGGTGAGCTCGTCACCACCAACCTCGTCGACATCAACCTGGGGCTGCGGATCCTGCTCGGCAGCTCCTACTACGACGACTGGGTCAACGAGCAGCCGTTCGTCACCCACGACCCGCTCGGCAACCCTGTCGACATGCGCCACCCCTGGAACCAGACCACCCTGCCCGCGCCGGGCAAGCGCGACTTCGACGACAAGTACAGCTGGGTGATGAGCCCACGCTGGTACGACCAGCGCAACGGAGACCATCTCGCGCTGGACACCGGCGGCGGCCCGTTCGCGCGGCTTTACACCACGGCGCTTGCGGGGCTGGTCGACACGCCGTACGTCAAGTCCACCGGATCGTCGGTGCAGATCTCGCTGCCCAAGAGCGCGAAGCTGCCCGAGGCGACGCTGGAGTGGAGAATCCCGCAGTGGTCCAACGCCATCGAGCGCAACCGTGCCCGGGCCTACTTCATCGCCTACGCCGCGGCGATGTCGGTCCAGTTCCTCGAGCAGGGCATGGAGCGCATGCGCGGCGGCGACACCAAGGTCTTCGAGAACTTCGAGGTGCCCGACGAGGCGATCGGCTGCGGGTTCCACGAGGCGGTGCGTGGCGTGCTGTCGCACCACCTGGTCATCCGTGACGGCAAGATCGCCAACTACCACCCGTACCCGCCGACCCCCTGGAACGGCAGCCCACGCGACTCCTACGGCACTCCCGGTCCCTACGAGGACGCCGTGCAGGACATGCCGATCTTCGAGGAGAACGGGCCGGACGACTTCAAGGGTGTCGACATCATGCGAGCGGTCCGCAGCTTCGACCCCTGCCTGCCCTGCGGTGTGCACATGTACGTCGGGGGCGGGCGCACGATCGAGAAGACGCACTCGCCGATGTTCGGGAGTCCCCATGGCTGACGGCACCGACCGGGCCGATCCGGGCGGGCGCCTCGACGACGCCGAGGTCGAGGATCTGCTGACGCGGTTCGAGCGGTTGCTCGGCCGGGTCGAGCAGGTGCCCGGGCCGACGGCCGATGCTGCGCTGGAGGCGATCGAGACGCTGGCAGCCGTCTACGGCGAGGCGCTGGCGCGGGTGATGTCCCGGGTCGCCGCGCTGGCCGAGCCGGGGCTCGCGGAGCAGCTCGTCGAGGACGAGCTGGTCGGGCACCTCCTGGTCCTGCACGGCCTGCATCCGCAGTCGGTGGAGGACCGCGTGGCAGAGACGCTGGCCGAGGTCGGCACCCTCCTGCAGGGCGACGACGGCGTCGAGCTCACCGGTATCGATGCCGGGGTCGCCCGGATCCGCGTCACCGCGAGCGGCTGCGGCTCCGCCGGTCTCGGCGCCTCGGTCGCAGACGCCGTGCTCGCCGCCGCGCCGGAGCTCGCCGAGGTGGTGCCCGAGACCGTGCAGCCACTGGCGGCCGCGCCGTTGATCCCGGCGGAGTCGCTGCTGCGACGACCCGGAGCCGCCCGATGAGCACCACCAGCGCGCTCGGGCGGGTCATCCGGCAGTCAGACGCGCGCCGCGCGGAGACCGGCGAGCATTGCGATCTGTGCAGCGTGCTGGTTCCGGCGGGGCACCGTCATCTGGTGGATACCGGCCGCGCGGAGGTGCTGTGCGTCTGCCAGGCATGCTCCCTGCTGTTCGACCGGGAGGCGGCGAGCCGTGGCCACTACCGCCTGATCCCGACGCGGCGGGTGCGGCTGGGCGCCGTGTCGACGAAGGCCCTCGGCGTGCCCGTCGGTCTCGCCTTCTTCGTGCCGCAGCCGGACGGTGTGGTGGTCGCGCACTACCCGAGCCCTGCCGGGGCGACCCAGTGGGAGGTCGATGACGAGGCATGGCGGGACGTTGTCGCGCGCTGCCCGCTGCTCAACGGTCTGCAGCCAGACCTCGAGGCGTTGCTGGTCAACACCGCGCGCGGCCAGCAGCAGCACTGGCTGGTGCCGGTGGACGACTGCTTCCGTCTGGTCGCCGTCGTGCGCAGGGAGTGGAAGGGCCTGTCCGGCGGCAGCCGGGTGTGGCCCGAGATCGAGCAGTTCTTCAGCGAGCTCAGCGAACAACGGTAGAGGAGACGTCATGGCCGGTATCCGCGTCGGCAAGCCCGACACCAAGCCCGACAGTCCGACGCACGTCAACGGGATCCACGAGGGCAACAAGGGCCCCTACGACAAGCAGAAGGGCCACCACAAGGACGGCACCGCCGACGCGCGGCGCTCGACCGGGATCAACCCGAAGGCGCACGACCCGATCCTGGAGATCATGCCGAACCTGCCGCCTGGCTGAGGCGCGGCCGGAGGCGACATCGATGCGGGAATGGAGGTGAGGCGAATGGTCAAGAAGGTGCTGATAGTCCTCGGCGCGCTTGGTGTGCTCGCGATGGCGAGGAAGGAGCTTCCCGCAGTGAAGCGCGAGCTCAAGATCCTGCGGATGTGAACCCGTGACGCTGAGTCCTGAACGCGTGCGCATCACCACCGACCCTCGGCAGCGGGCACGGCGTCGGTTCCACGTGCGCGGCATGGTCCAGGGTGTGGGCTTCCGCCCGTTCGTCTACGCGACCGCGAGCAGCCTGTCGCTGAGCGGCACGGTCGGCAACGACTCGACGGGCGTGGTCGTGGAGGTGGAGGGCGCACCGTCGGACCTGGCCGAGTTCGCCCGCAGGCTCGAGCGCGACGCACCGCCGCTGGCGGTGATCGACGACGTGCAGGTCCAGGACCTGTCGCCACTGGGTGGGACCGGCTTCCACATCGCGGCGTCCACCCGCACCGCGCGCGGGCGTACCCTGGCATCGCCGGACGTGGCGACCTGCGGCGACTGCCTTCGCGAGCTCGCCGACCCCGGCGACCGGCGCTACCGGCATCCGTTCATCACCTGCACCAACTGCGGACCTCGGTTCACGATCATCGAGGACCTGCCCTATGACCGGGCCGCGACGACCATGCGCGGCTTCACCATGTGCGCGCGTTGCCACAGCGAGTACGCCGATCCGGCGGACCGGCGCTTCCACGCCCAGCCGATCGCCTGTCCCGACTGTGGGCCACGGTTGGAGCTGGTGACACCGGGGCGCGCCGCCCGTCGCGGCGAAGACGCCCTGGTCACCGCCCGAGCGATGCTGGCGGACGGCGGCATCGTCGCCGTGAAGGGACTCGGCGGCTACCACCTGGCCTGCGACGCCCGCGACGAGTCGGCCGTCGCCGAGCTGCGCCGGCGCAAACGCCGCGGTGGCAAGCCGTTCGCGGTGATGGTCCGCGACGTCGACGCGGCGCGGGGGATCGTCAGCGTCGACGACACCGAGGCCGCGCTGCTCACCGGTCCGCGCCGGCCTATCGTGCTGCTCGAGCGCGGCGCCGTCCGCGATCCGGTCGCGCCCTCGGTGGCTCCAGGCAATCCGGACCTGGGGATCTTGCTGCCCTACACGCCGTTGCACGTGTTGTTGCTCGGGCTCGAAGGGGACCCGCGCGGCCCGCAGGCGCTGGTGCTCACTTCGGGCAACCTCGGTGGCGAGCCGATCGTCTACGACGACGAGGAGGCGCTGGGCCGGCTGCGGCCGCTGGTCGACGGCTGGCTGCGCCACGACCGGCCCATCCGGGTGCCGTGTGACGACTCGGTCGTGCGTGTGGTCGACGGCGTCGAGCTGCCCATCCGACGCTCGCGCGGCTACGCCCCGATGCCGGTCGCGCTGCCGTTCGACGTACCCGCGACCCTCGCGGTCGGCGCAGACCTGAAGAACACCTGCGCGGTGGCCGAGGGGCGCTATGCCTGGCTCAGCCAGCACGTCGGTGACATGGACGATCTGGCGACGCTGCGTGCGTTCGAGCACTCCCAGGACCACCTTGCCCGGCTCACTGGCGTCGACTCCGAGCAGCTGGTGGCCGACCTGCATCCGTCCTACCGCTCGACCGCCTGGGCACGACAGCACAGCACCGACCACGGGGGCGACCGTCCGCTGCACTCGGTCCAGCACCACCATGCGCACGTCGCCGCGGTGATGGGCGAGCACGGTGTCGACCGCGACGGCACAGTCATCGGCATCGCTTTCGACGGCACCGGCTACGGCACCGACGGCGCCGTCTGGGGCGGCGAGGTGCTGGTCGCCGGCTACGGCAGCTTCCGCCGGTTCGCCCATCTGGGCTATGTCCCGCTGCCCGGTGGCGACGCGACGGTGCACCGGCCGTACCGGATGGCGCTGGCGCACCTGCACGCCGCCGGCCTGACCTGGGACGAGCGGCTGCCTGCGGTGGCGGCCTGCCCGCCGGACGAGCGTCGGGTGCTGGCACGTCAGCTGCACACCGGGTTCGGCTGCGTGCCGACCTCCAGCATGGGCCGACTGTTCGACGCCGTCTCCGCCTTGGCCGGGGTGCGCCAGCTCGCCGGCTACGAGGCCGAGGCGGCGATCGAGCTCGAGGCGGTGTCCCGCGGGGTATCCGCGCCCACGAGTGCATACGCGTTCGGGATCGGGGACGGTGCCCCCGTCGTCATCGACCCCGCCCCCGTCGTCGCCGCCGTCGCCTCCGACGTGCTCGCCGGTGTCGCCGCGGGCGCGATCGGCGCCGCCTTCCACGCCGCGACGGCGGCGATGGTGGCACAGGTGGCGAGCCGGGCACGGGAGGAGTTCGGCCTGCACACCGTGGCGCTGACCGGCGGGGTGTTCCAGAACGCGCTGCTGCTGTCGGCCACCCGTGACGCCCTTCGAGACACCGGCTTCACGGTGCTGACCCATCGCAGGATCCCACCCAACGACGGCGGACTGGCGCTCGGTCAGGTGCTCGCGGCCGCCGCAGTGCAGAGATAGGCCGCATAGAGATAAGGAAACGACATGTGTCTAGCAGTTCCTGGCAGGGTCGTCAGCCTCGCCGAGCGAGATGACACCCGGATGGCCGAGGTCGACTTCGGTGGGGTGCAGAAGGAGGTCTGCCTCGAGTACATCCCCGATGTGCAGGTCGGCGAATACGTCATCGTGCACGTCGGCTTCGCCATCCAGCGCCTCGACGAGCAGTCCGCTCTGGAGACGCTCGAGACGTTCGAGAAGCTCGGCATCCTCGATGAGGAGTTCGGCGACGGGTTCGAGCTGGCCGCCCGACAGGCAGGGGTCGAGAAGGTAGGAGAGGAGACGCAGCGATGAAGTATCTCGACGAGTTCAGCAACCCCGATTTGGCCAGGCGTTTGCTGGACCAGGTCCACGCCGCGACCACGCAGCCATGGGCGATGATGGAGGTGTGCGGTGGGCAGACGCACTCGATCATCCGGCACGGCATCGACCAGCTGCTGCCCGACGGCATCGAGATGATCCACGGACCGGGATGCCCCGTGTGCGTCACCCCGCTGGAGGTCATCGACAAGGCGCTTGCGATCGCCGAGCGGCCCGATGTGATCTTCTGCTCGTTCGGCGACATGCTGCGGGTCCCGGGCAGCGGCCAGGACCTGTTCCGGGTCAAGAGCGCGGGCGGCGACGTCCGGGTGGTCTACTCACCGCTCGACGCCCTCAGGCTGGCGAGGGAGTACCCGGACCGGCAGGTCGTGTTCTTCGGCATCGGGTTCGAGACGACCGCACCGGCCAACGCAATGACCGTCTACCAGGCACAGCGACTGGGCATCGAGAACTTCTCCCTGCTGGTCTCGCACGTGCTGGTCCCGCCGGCGATCGCGGCGATCATGGAGTCCCCCACGTGCCGAGTGCAGGCCTTCCTCGCGGCCGGGCACGTGTGCAGCGTCATGGGCACCACCGAGTACCCGCCGCTGGCCGAGAAGTACGAGGTACCGATCGTGGTCACCGGTTTCGAGCCGCTCGACATCCTCGAGGGCATCAGGCGCACCGTGCTCCAGCTGGAGTCGGGACGCCACGAGCTGGAGAACGCCTATCCCCGCGTCGTGCCCGACGAGGGCAATCCCGCGGCGAAGGCGATGCTCACCGACGTGTTCACCACGACCGACCGGGCCTGGCGTGGCATCGGCATGATCCCCGGCAGTGGATGGAAGCTCTCCGACAAGTACGCCGACTTCGACGCGGAGGTTCGCTTCGACGTCGCCGGGATGCACACCGAAGAGTCCTCGATCTGCCGGTCGGGGGAGGTGCTGCAGGGGCTGATCAAGCCGCACGAGTGTGCGGCTTTCGGGCGCGAGTGCACACCGCGCAACCCGCTCGGCGCGACGATGGTGTCGTCGGAGGGCGCGTGCGCCGCCTACTACCAGTACCGGCGCCTGGACCTCGTCGAGGAGGGCGCACATGCCTGAGCTGGACTTCGACGGATGGGTCTGCCCGCTGCCGCTGCGAGACTCACCATCGATCGTGATGGGGCACGGCGGTGGGGGAGCGCTGTCCGGCGAGCTGGTCGAGCACCTGTTCCTGCCCGCTTACGGCGAGGCGGCTGCTGCGGAGCTCGGCGACTCGGCGGTGCTCGAGGTGGGTGCGGGCCGGCTCGCGTTCTCCACCGACTCCTTCGTGGTCAAGCCGATGTTCTTCCCCGGTGGCAGCATCGGCGACCTCGCGGTCAACGGGACGGTCAACGACCTCGCCATGTCGGGTGCCGCGCCGCTCGCGATGTCCACCGCATTCATCCTCGAGGAGGGTACGCCGATGGCCGACCTCGGCCGGGTCGCCGAGGCGCTGGGCACCGCCGCCGTGGCCGCCGGGGTGCGTCTGGTCACTGGCGACACCAAGGTCGTCGACCGTGGCCACGGCGACCAGATCTACGTCAACACCGCAGGCATCGGCGTCATCCCCGACGGTGTCGACATCGGTCCGACCCGGGCGCGGCCGGGCGACGTGGTCATCATCAACGGGGAGATCGGCGTACACGGCGTGGCCGTGATGAGTGCTCGGGAGGGGCTGGAGTTCTCGACGATGGTGCAAAGCGACACCGCGCCGCTGCACGGTCTCGTCGCGGCGCTGCTGGATGCGGGCGTCGGCGCGCACGTGCTGCGCGACCCGACTCGCGGGGGCGTCGCCGCCTCGCTGAACGAGATCGCCCGGGCGGCGTCGGTGGGGTTCGAGCTCGTCGAGCGTCAGCTGCCCATCCCGGAGCCGGTCACGGACGCCTGCGGCCTGCTCGGGCTGGACCCGCTGTATGTCGCCAACGAGGGCAAGCTGATTGCCGTCGTGGCGGCCGAGGACGCCGAGCGAGCGCTGGAGGTGATGCGCAACCACGAGCACGGCAAGCAGTCGGCCGTCATCGGCACGTGTGTCGCCGAGCACCCCGGGATGCTGGTCGCGAAGACCGGCCTCGGTGGGACCCGTGTCGTCGACCTGCCGCTCGGGGAGCAGCTCCCCCGGATCTGCTGACCGCGGGCCGCGTCACTGGTGGGGCTGTGCCTGGCGGGCCGGTACCGGCTCGGTTACCGCTCCGGCCGCCAGCCGGCCGTTGCGGTCGGCCCATGCCTCGAACGGCCAGGTGGCCAACGGAGGGACGCTCGCCGCCAGCCCGAGCAGCAGCGTCGGCATCCGCCAGCCGAACGTCCGCGCCGCCAGCAGCGTCGTCACGACATAGGCCATGAACGCGGCACCGTGCAGCGGCCCGAACACGTGTACGCCGGTCTCCGCCCCGGTGAGGAGGTACTTGAACGCCATGCCGACGAGCAGGCCCGCCCAGGTGCACGCCTCGATCACGGCAACGGTGCGGAACAGCGCGCGGACGGTCGAGTGCGACGGCCAGGACAACCGGGACGACATGGCCGCGAGTCTAAGCCGCCACCGGCGTTGACGCCTCGGGCGGGACCGGTGCCGTAGGCTTGGCCCTCGTGGCAGGACCCGACTTCGACACCCAGCTCAAGAGCCTCTCCGCGACCCTCAGGTCGATCGAGCAGGTGCTCGACCTCGACGAGATGCGCAAGGAGATCGCCGACCTGGGTGACCAGGTGGGCGCCCCCGACCTGTGGGACGACCAGCAGAACGCGCAGCGTGTCACCGGCCGGCTGTCGGTGCTGCAGGCCGACCTGGAGCGCGTGACCGGACTCCGCGACCGCCTCGACGACGTCACCGTGCTGGTCGAGCTCGCCACGGAGGAGGGCGACTCGGCGGAGGGAACAGAAGCCCGCGCCGAGGCTGAGGTCGAGATGGGCCGCATCCGCAAGCTGATCGACCAGCTCGAGGTGCGCACGCTGCTGTCGGGCGAGTACGACAGCCGCGAGGCGCTGGTCACGATCCGGTCCGGCGCCGGCGGCGTCGACGCGGCCGACTTCGCCGAGATGCTGCTGCGGATGTACACCCGGTGGGCCGACCAGCACCGATACCCCGTCGACGTCTACGACACGTCGTACGCGGAGGAGGCCGGCATCAAGAGCGCGACGTTCGCGGTGCACGCGCCCTACGGCTACGGCACCCTGTCGGTCGAGTCGGGCACCCACCGACTCGTCCGGATCAGCCCGTTCGACAACCAGGGCCGGCGGCAGACCTCGTTCGCGGCGGTCGAGGTGGTGCCGCTGCTGGAACAGACCGACAACATCGAGGTCCCCGAGGAGGAGATACGGGTCGACGTCTACCGTTCGAGCGGTCCGGGCGGACAGAGCGTCAACACGACCGACTCGGCCGTGCGGCTCACCCACCTCCCGACCGGCGTGGTCGTCAGCTGCCAGAACGAGAAGAGCCAGCTGCAGAACAAGGCCAGCGCGATGGTGATCCTCAAGGCCAAACTGCTCGCGATCAAGCGTGCCGAGGAGCGCGCCACGCTCGACGAACTGCGCGGTGATGTGCAGGGTTCGTGGGGCGACCAGATGCGCAACTATGTGCTGCACCCCTACCAGATGGTCAAGGACCTGCGCACCGAGCACGAGGTCGGCAACCCGCAGGCCGTCTTCAACGGAGAGATCGACGACTTCCTCGAAGCCGGTGTCCGCTGGCGCCGCGGCGTGAACCAGCCCGCCTGAGACCGCACTCGGTGGCCGGTCCGGCGGCTGCTACCGCGTGTCGAGCCAGTCGTACACGGCCCCGGTGGCGGCGGCGTAGACGACGTGGTGCAGTGCGTCGATCCCGACCGCCGTGGGGCCGTACTTCCATACCGGCGACCCGACGTCGAGCGTGGGCAGCACGACCTGCTCGGCGCCCCACACCGCTCCCAGGTGCGCCAGCGACGCTACCGGGCCCCGCAGACCGACCAGCCCGATCAGCCCGCGCACAGCGCCCCAGCCGGTGCCGTAGGACCAGTGCACGAGGTTGTTGAACCGCTCCTCGCCCTGCTCCGTCGGCTCCACGCCGGCGACCTTGCCGGCAGCGTCGGCGGGAGTGGAGCTCGACCCGCGCTTGTTCACCTTGGCCTCGATCGTGCTCGACACGGTCATGGCCGCCGTGCCGGCCAACCCCGCCACCAGGCCTCGTCCGACAGCGTCTGCAATGGACCGAATGATCATGGGCTCTCCTGTGCGCATCGGGATGGACCTCTGGGGATGGGATCCTTTCTGCGGTCCTACCCAGGTCAGCCCGGCTCACGCGCTGCGGCACCGATGTCGGCCGATGCAGGTTGACCTTCGGTGGTGACGGGTACGGCGTACCCAGTAAGACATCGTCATCGGGAGGCGTCGCGTATGTCCACCAGCTCTGAGTCCGCCGTGGTCGAGGCAGTCAACACCGGGTTGTTCGTCAACGGGCAGTGGCGCGGCGCCGAGGCCGGCAAGACCTTCCCGGTCGAGGACCCGTCCACCGGCAAGACGCTCGCCGAGGTCGCCGACGGCAGCGTGGACGATGGCAGGTCGGCCCTTGACGCGGCCGTCGGCGCGCAGGACGAATGGGCGGCGACACCACCGCGCGACCGCAGTGAGATCCTGCACCGCGCGTTCGAGCTGATCACGCAGCGCTCCGACGACCTGTCGTTGCTGATGACGCTGGAGATGGGCAAGCCGCTGTCGGAGTCCAAGGCCGAGATCACCTACGGCGCGGAGTTCTTCCGCTGGTTCTCCGAGCAGGCGGTGCGCATCGACGGCCGCTGGTCGACCGCTCCCAACGGTGCGAGCCGACTGCTGACGATGAAGCAGCCCGTCGGGCCGTGCCTGATGATCACGCCGTGGAACTTCCCGCTCGCGATGGGCACCCGCAAGATCGGCCCCGCCGTCGCCGCCGGGTGCACGATGGTGATGAAGCCCGCCTCCCTGACCCCGCTGACCATGCTGGCACTGGCCGACATCCTCACCGAGGCGGGTCTGCCCGACGGGGTGCTCAACATCGTCACGACCAAGAGCACCGGCGCGGTGATGGAGCCGCTCATCCGCGACCCGAGGCTGCGCAAGCTCACCTTCACCGGCTCCACCGAGGTGGGCCGGCGGCTCGTCGAGCAGTCGGCCGAGGGGCTGCTGCGGGTCTCGATGGAGCTGGGCGGAAACGCGCCGTTCCTGGTGTTCGACGACGCCGACCTCGACGCTGCGGTCGACGGCGCGATGCTGGCCAAGATGCGCAACGTGGGGGAGGCCTGCACCGCGGCCAACCGGTTCTTGGTGCAGGAGGCGGTGGCCGGTGAGTTCGCCGCCAAGCTGACCGAGCGGATGTCGGCGCTGAAGATCGGCCGCGGCAGCGAAGAAGGCGTCCAGGTGGGGCCGCTGGTCGACACCAAGCAGCGCGACAAGGTCACCGAGCTGGTCGACGACGCGGTCGGGCAGGGGGCCACCGTCGACTGCGGCGGACGACCCCTCGACGGTGCGGGCTACTACTACCCACCGACCGTGCTGACCGACGTACCCGCGTCGACCCGGATGTTTCGGGAGGAGATCTTCGGACCCGTGGCGCCGATCTACACCTTCTCCACCGTCGAGGAGGGGGTGGCGATGGCCAACGACACCGAGTACGGGCTGGTCTCCTACGCCTACACCCAGGGGTTGTCGCGCTCACTGGCAGTGGCCGAGTCCCTGCAGACCGGGATGATCGGGCTCAACCAGGGCATGGTGTCCAACGTCGCCGCGCCGTTCGGCGGGGTCAAGGCGAGCGGGATCGGCCGCGAGGGCGGCGCCGAGGGCATCGAGGAGTACCTCGAGACCAAGTATGTCGCCATCAAGCCCTGACCCGGGGTCCGAGGACGCGCGGTTCGAGCCGGCTTGCGCCGGTCGCTTAGACTCCAGTGTCGACCGGACCGCCGCGCCAGCCACGGCGGCACACTCCTGCCCCCGACCCCCGGTCGTCCCTCACCTTGATCCGCTTTGAGAAAGTCACCAAGACCTACGACGGTCAGAAGCGTCCCGCCCTCGACAACGTCGACGTCGACGTGGAGAAGGGCGAGTTCATCTTCCTCGTCGGTGCCTCCGGGTCCGGCAAGTCGACCTTCCTCAGGCTCGCCCTGCGCGAGGCTCGTCCTACATCGGGCCACGTCTACGTGGACGGCAAGGAGATCGACAAGCTGGCCGGCTGGCGGGTGCCGGCGCTGCGCCGCCAGATCGGCACGGTCTTCCAGGACTTTCGGCTGTTGCCCAACAAGACGGTCTCGCAGAACGTCGCGTTCGCGCTGCAGGTGATCGGCAAGCCGCGTTCGCACGTCGACAAGGTCGTGCCCGAGACGCTGGAGCTCGTCGGGCTGGACGGCAAGGGCAACCGGATGCCGGACGAGCTCTCCGGTGGGGAGCAGCAGCGGGTGGCGATCGCGCGCGCCTACGTCAACCGGCCGATGATCCTCATCGCCGACGAGCCGACCGGCAACCTCGACCCGGGCACCTCCGTCGGCATCATGAAGCTGCTGGACCGGATCAACCGCACCGGGACCACCGTGGTCATGGCGACCCACGACGCGGGGATCGTCGACCAGATGCGCAAGCGCGTGATCGAGCTGCAGGGCGGTCTCGTCGTGCGCGACCAGTCCCGCGGAGTCTACGGCTACCAGAGCTGACCGGGCGCTCCGCAGCGCCGACCGCGCGCTCGCAGCCACCTCGAAGCACCGCAACCTCGAAGCAACGCTGGGGAACCCATGCAACTCACGTACGTCTTCTCTGACCTCGCCACCGGGCTCAGGCGCAACCTGTCGATGGTGATCTCGCTGGTCCTCACGATCGCGGTGTCGCTGTCACTGTTCGCCCTCGGGCTGCTGGTGCGAGAGCAGGTGGAGAAGATCGAGGACTCCCTCGGCAGCCGGCTGCAGGTCATCGTCTTCTTGTGCAACCAGAACTCCACCGCGCCCACCTGCGTCAATGGTGCGGTGAGCGACAAGCAACGGCAGGAGATCCGGGAGACACTCGCCGGCAGCGACTACGTCGAGAGCTTCTACCTGCAGGACCAGCAGGAGGCCTACGCCAAGTTCAAGGAGATCTACGTCTCCAGCGACGAGACCAAGCAACGTGCGTACGACGAGGTGCGGCCGCAGGATCTCAAGGAGTCGTTCTGGATCACCCTCAACGACCCGCGAGACTACGAGGCGGTCGGCGACCTGGTGCAGGGGATGCCTGGTGTCGACAGCGTGCAGGACCTGCGTGACGTGCTGAACCCGGTCTACAAGGCGCTGGGCGTGGTGCAGAACGGTGCGCTGGCGTTCGCCGGAGTGCTGTTGCTGGCGGCGATCTTCCAGGTCGCCAACACGATCCGGTTGGCGGCGTTCGCCCGAAGACGGGAGATCGGCATCATGCGTCTGGTGGGCGCGTCCAGCCTCTACATCCTGATGCCGTTCCTGCTCGAGTCGGCGATCGCGGCGCTGCTCGGCATCCTCATCGCGGTCGGTGTGCTGGCGGGCCTGATGAGCGTCGTCGTGTACGGCGCGCTGCGCGGGCGGTTCCCGGTCTTCGAGTGGGTCGAATGGGCCGACGCCTACGCCATCATGGGGTGGATCGCGCTACTCGGCCTCGCCCTGGCGCTGATTCCCACCTTGCTCATGACGCGGAAATACCTCAAGGTGTGACAGATGTTCGCTACGGTCTGGTGGCGGCGCCCTCCCCGATCCGAGAGTTTGGTAACGAAGTGGTCAAGTGTCTGCCCCGCGACCGCAGGGCCCGCAAGAGGCTGGCGGCGTTCACCGCCGTACTCGGCCTGCTTGCACCGATCCTGAGTCTGCAGGCCGTCGCGGCCGCCGGCGCCGACCCCGACCAGCTCCGGGACCAGAAGGCCGAGGTATCGGAAAGCCTCGAGCACGCGCGCGGTGACCTGGGCCACTCCAGTGCCCGGCTGGTCCGCACGGTCAAGGCGCTGCAGGCTGCGGAGGCCAGGCTCTCGTCGGCGCGCGAGAAGCTGGACCAGGCACGGGCCGAGCTGGCCGTCGCCGTCGAGCGTGACCGCAGGATGCAAGCCAAGCTGCGGGCCGCGGTGCAGCGGCTGCAGGAGGCCCGCGCCAAGCTCGCCAAGGGCAAGGCGGAGGTCGAGCAGCAGCGCGACGAGGTCGCCGCGTGGGCGGCCTCGACCTTCCAGAGCAGCGACAACGACATGCTCGGTCTGCGGGTCCTGCTGAGTGCGGAGTCTACTGAGTCACTGAGCACCCAGATGGGCGCAATTGATTCGATCAACGCCAAGAACGCCGACCGGTTCGACCGGCTGCAGGCGACCGAGGTGCTGCTGAAGGTCGACGAGGACGAGGTCGAGGCCGCCAAGGACGAGGTCGCCCGCCGACGGGCGATCGCAGCCAAGAACCTCGAGACCAAGCAGGCGCTGGAGGCGCGGGCCCAGGAGGCTCGCGATGTGGTGGCGTCGCTGGTCAGCAAGCGTGCGGCCGCGAAGCAGGCCGCGGAGCGGGCCAAGGCGGCAGATCGCCGGCAGATCGCCGAGCTGGAGTCCGAGCGCAGCCGGATCGAGGCCCAGCTGCAGAAGATCGCCGAGCGGCGGGCCGCCGAGCGGCGCCGGCAGCAGGCGGCCGCACGGGCCGCGGCGCAGGCCGCAGCGGAGGCCGACGCACGAGCCGAGGAGCCCGCCGAGCCAAGCCGGAGCAGCAGCGGTGGACGCAGCCCCGACCTCGGCAGCGGTGGCTTCCTCTCCTACCCGATCGACAGCTACATCACCTCGCCGTACGGCATGCGCTTCCACCCGATCCTGAAGGTCAACAAGCTGCACGACGGCACCGACTTCGGTGCCGGCTGCGGCACGCCGATCCGGGCCGCGGCCGACGGTCGGGTGCTGCAGGCCTACTACAACGGCGGCTACGGCAACCGGCTGATCATCGACCACGGGGTGCAGCGGGGGGTCAGCCTCTCCACCTCCTACAACCACCTGTCGGGCTACGCCACCTCCGTCGGTGCGCAGGTCCAGCGGGGGGAGGTCATCGGCTACGTCGGCACCACCGGCTACAGCACCGGATGCCACCTACACTTCATGGTCTACGAGAACGGCGTCACAACCGACCCGATGGGCTGGCTGTAGGAACGTCGTCTGAAGGAACTGGGTCGAAGGAACTGGGTCGAAGGAGCGGGTTGAAGGAGCAGGGCCGCAAGCTGGTCGCGCAGAACCGCAAGGCTCGCCACGACTACCAGGTCGAGGACACCTACGAGGCGGGGCTGGTGCTGACCGGCACCGAGGTCAAGTCGCTGCGGGCCGGCCGGGCGTCGCTCGTCGACGGTTTCGCCGAGGTCAAGGACGACGAGATCTGGCTGCAGGGCGTGCACATCCCCGAGTACACCGAAGGCACCTGGACCAACCACGAGCCTCGGCGCGCACGCAAGCTGCTGTTGCACCGCATCGAGATCGAGCGGATCTCGGCGAAGGTAGCCGAGAAGGGACTGACCGTGGTGCCGCTGTCGCTGTACTTCAAGGACGGCCGCGCCAAGGTCGAGATCGCGCTCGCGCGCGGCAAGAAGACCTACGACAAGCGGCAGGCCATCGCCAAGCGGATGGCCGACCGCGACGCGCAGCGGGAGATGGGCCGCCGCCTCAAGGGCCACTGAGGCGCCTGCCGTCGCGCGCTGTCGCCGGGAGGTCGGAATAAGGGCGGGCACTTGTCGGTTGGACCGGGTACGCTGGACAGCGGTTGACAACTCAAGAGGGGCTGAACGGTTTCGACTTTGGACGATTGATCCAGGGGAAGCGGGCCGAGGATCCAGGGTCATCTCGTAAACGATCCTTGGAAACCAATAAGTGCCGACTCTAAGCGCACTGACTTCGCACTCGCCGCCTGAGGCGACTAGCGAAGGGTCAGACTGAGGGCGCCTCCGCCTCAGATCCTGGCCTCATTTAGGGGGCTTGCTGATCAGACCCGGCCACGGGGCCTGATCGGGACTTAAACAGTGGCTGAGCCTGTCGGTGACATGTCTGTCTGAGCACCGGGGCTGAGAAAACGACACGGCAGACTGCGCCCGGAGAAGACCTGGTTCACCGCCAGAGGACGCGGGTTCGATTCCCGCCAGCTCCACCAGCGCTTCACGCTCTGCAAGTTCGCAGAGGTGAGGTGGAATCTTTCGCACGCCCGCGCTGCGGGTGGTGCCAGTGTCGCACGGCTGCCGTCACGGCACGGGGTGGCGACTACGGCAGGTCGCGGCTGTCTAAACCTGCGGGAGAAGGCCGACGAGAAGGCCGGGCCACGCGACAAGAACGAGCGGCAGAAGTACGGTGCCGGCGCCGGCTCGGACGACGGGCACCGTGGCCGCGCCGGAGTCGCCGACCGGCTCACACGGTAGTTGACGAAGTTGCTGTCGCGAGGCGCTGTGAACGACCACATCGTCAACTGGCGGGAGCAACTCCGCGGAGCCGCGTTCGCGGCGAGGCGCTGCGCTGTACCGGACCGGCGACGGGTGGGACCCGGCTCGAGGGTGGGCTTGCGGGCGCCCTGGCGGGCCTGATGCGACAGGTTCCCCGCGTGGTCTGCGTTCACGGGCGCCTGGACGGGCGCCAGCGGAATACCGGCGTTGGCGTCGGTGCGGCTGGTGCTGCTGTTGTTTGGGCTGCTCGCGGCCGGCGCGGTCGCCGCCGTACCCGCGGCGTCGCGGTGGATATCTGACCAACCCCTGGTGTGACGTGGCTAATACGGCGTTTGGCGCGTTCAGTTCGTTTATCGGGCGCGGATCGTGCACAATATGTCAGCAGGTGCATCGGCTTGGTGCACCGAGGTCGTTACGCTTCGCGCCTTCGACGGCGCGGTCTTTCTTCGGCGGCGCTCGCTGGCCCTGACCCTCACACATGAGGCGGTCGGGCCGGGCGATGCCCCTCCTGGTGAGCTGGCACTGCGGCCATCACCTCCTGTCCGGAAGGACTGTCCTTGCACACCCAGAACACTCGCCGCCGTCGCGCCACCCGTCCCGCGGGTACGCCGGACCGCGCGGCATCCGCCCCCGTCGCCACGATGCAGGAGCCCTCGGCCGAGCCGGCCGCCATCGCATCCGCGTCGCCTGCGGGGTCGACCACCTTCGCCGAGCTCGGCGTACCCGCTGCGGTGCTGCGCGAGCTGCACTCGCAGGGGATGACCGACGCATTCCCCATCCAGTCGGCCACGCTGCCCGACACCCTCGCCGGGCGCGACGTGCTCGGCCGCGGCCGCACCGGCTCGGGCAAGACCCTGGCCTTCTCCATCCCGATGGTGGCCCGGCTCGCCGCAGCGGCGAGACAACGTCAGCCCAAGCGGCCGCGGGGCCTGGTGCTGGTACCGACCCGCGAGCTCGCCAACCAGGTGCGTGCCGTCCTCGAGCCGCTGGCCAAAGCCACCGGACTGCGCACCGCCGTCGTCTTCGGCGGCGTCGGGCAGGGGCCGCAGGCCACCGCGCTCAAGAACGGGATCGACGTGCTGATCGCCTGCCCCGGACGGCTCGAGGACCTGATCGGGCAGGGCCTGTGCAACCTCGACGCGGTCGAGATCACGGTGCTCGACGAGGCCGACCACATGGCTGACCTCGGCTTCCTCCCGGGCGTCAAGCGACTGCTGGACACCACGCCGGCACGCGGGCAGCGGATGCTGTTCTCGGCCACCCTCGACAACGGCGTCGACGTGCTCGTCCGCCGCTACCTCGACGCCCCGCTGACCCACTCGGTCGACTCCGCCGCGGCCGCACCGACCGCGATGACACACCACCTGCTCAACGTGTCGGCTGCCGACAAGAACTCCGTGGTCCGCGAGCTCGCCTCCGGCACCGGCCGGTCGCTGCTGTTCACCCGCACCAAGCACGGCGCGAAGCGGCTGGCCAGGCAGCTCACCGCGGCCGGGATCCCCACCGTCGAGCTGCACGGGAACCTGTCGCAAGGCGCCCGCGAGCGCAACCTGGCCGCGTTCACGTCCGGCCAGGTGCGGGTGCTGGCTGCCACCGACATCGCCGCACGCGGCATCCACGTCGACGAGGTCGAGCTCGTCGTGCACGTCGACCCGCCGGCTGAGCACAAGGCTTACCTGCACCGCTCGGGGCGCACCGCGCGAGCAGGAGCCGACGGGGTTGTCGTCACGCTCGTGACCCCCGAGCAGCAGCGGGACGTCAGCACGCTGGTGCGCCAGGCCAAGATCAAGCCGACCACGGCCAGCGTGCGTCCCGGCGCCGAGGAGGTGCGTCAGCTGGCCGGCGAGACCGCTGCTCTGGTCAAGCCCGAGCCGGCGCCCGTGCGGTCCGCACCGCAGGCACCGCAACGCTCCGCGCCCCAGCGGTCGCGCAGCGGCTCGTCGCGGCGGGGCGGCCGAGCACGCGGCCGTGGGCGCAGCCGGGCAGCCTGAGCCAAGCCACGGGGAAGCAGCCGGACCATGCACACCACGTTGCGACGACTCGCTGCCGTCGTGCTGCTGCTGGTGGTCGTCGTGGCCGGCTGCTCCGCGGATCCCCACCCCAACATCCCCGACACGGGCAAGGGGCAGAGCCGGTTCGGCGAGCCGGAGCACACGGCCGAGCTCACCCGGCGGATCGACCACCTGCGCCTGTGGCTGGAGACTGACGGGCTGCGCACGCTGCAGCGGCCGGTGGCCGAGCCGGTCGACCGGCCCAACATCGTGCTGATCACCACCGACGACATGACCGTCGGCGAGCTGCGGTGGATGCCGCAGACCCGGCAGCTGCTCGGTGCTGCCGGGGTGACCTTCGACGACTCGATCTCGCCGCACCCGCTGTGCTGCCCGGCACGGGCGGAGATCCTCACCGGGCAGTTCGCGCAGAACAACGGGGTGCGCACCAACTTCCCTCCGCACGGCGGCTACCAGGCCCTCGACGCTGACGAGACGCTGCCGGTGTGGCTGTCCGAGGCCGGCTACCAGACCGCCTTTCTCGGCAAGTACCTCAACGAGTACGCCGACGTGGCGCCGACGGTGGTGCCACCGGGCTGGAGCCGGTGGATGGCCAGTGCCGGGCGGGTCTACGACTACAACGACTTCACCCTCAACATCGACGGCGAGCTGCACGACTTCTGGGGCGTCAACCAGTCCGACCTGTACGGCGACCTCACCGAGGACCTCGTCCCCGAGCTCGCTCGTTCCGGGCAGCCGTTCTTCATCTGGCAGTCGCACGTCGCGCCGCACAGCAGCTGCCCGCGCAGGCCGACCGTGCAGCAGGAGACCTGCTGGCGGCCACCCACACCGGCCAGCCGACACCAGGGCAGCTACGACGACGTGCCACTGCCGAGCCGCGACGACCCGGCGTTCAACGAGGCCGACGTCACCGACAAGCCGCCTCGGCTGCGACGCCCACTGCTCGGGCGGACCGAGCAGCACCGCCTGACCCAGCTCTTCCGACGCCGGATCGAATCGCTGGCCTCGGTCGACGACACGGTCGCGCGCACGGTCGCGGCGCTCGAGGGAGCCGACGTGCTCGACGAGACGCTGATCGTGTTCACCTCCGACAACGGGTTCCTGCTCGGCGAGCACCGGTTGCGCGGCAAGATCCTCGGCTACGAGGAGTCGCTGCGGGTGCCGCTGCTCATGCGCGGTCCCGGGATCCCGGCCGGAGAGCACCGCCAGCGCACCGTGGCCACGGTCGACCTGGCGCCGACCTTCGTCGCCGCGGCGCGGGCCCGGCCCGGCCTGGCCCTGGACGGCCGCCACCTGATGCCGGTAGCGACGCAGGGCCGTGGCGGCTGGGACACGATCCTGATCCAGGCTGGACCGAGGCGATCAGGCAGCGCGTACCCGTGGTACTACCGGGGCGTGCGCACCGGCCGCTATACCTACCTCCGCTACACCGCGACCGGGCGTGAGGAGCTCTACGACCGGCGGCGCGACCCGCACCAGCTGCGCAACGTGGCGAGCACGCCGGCATACCGCGCCGTGCTCGGCGACCTGCGGCAGCGGACGCGAGAGCTGCGTACCTGCGCGGGCACCTCCTGCCGACGGGCGCCGCAATCGGATCGAGACCAACTCGCAACCGAGTCGTAATCGCAGGCATCTTTTCGATTCAAATGGACACGCGGTCGTTTGCTGCTTACTCTTTTCCAAGCCACAACGGCAACGCCCACCGAAAGACGCCGAATCCTGCCCGTTCGGTGGGCGCCCCTTCGCAGCAACACCGGGCAGGAGTGGGGGACCCACTTTTCACGCGTCGACCCGGTGCGGTCGGCGCTTGGGGTGAAGTCCTTCGCACCGAAGGACCGGGCAGCCCTTTTCGCCCGAACCCGACAGCTCACCTCACAGGCGTGGGAAGGGATCTTCGCCATGCCTGCTCTCTTGCGCTGCCAGCGCGCCTTCGCGCTGACCGCCGCGGCCCTGATGGCCGCCACCCTGTTCCTCGTCAGCACCGGCGCCGCCCCCGCCGAGGCTCGGATGAACCGTCATCACCGGATCTTGCACGCCGTCCGGACCGTCAACCACCAGATCGGCGACAGCTACCAGTGGGGCGCGACGGGTCCGAACCGTTTCGACTGCTCCGGGCTGATGAAGTTCGCGCTCAGCCGCAACAACGTCTACGTGCCGCGCACCTCCGGCGCCCAGGCCGACTTTGGCCGCCGGGTCAAGCGCCGCAACATGCTGCGCGGCGACTTCATGGTCTTCCACAACCGTGGTGACGTCTACCACATCGGGATGTTCGTCGGCCGCCGCCGCAACGGCACCCCGGTGATGGTGCACGCCTCCCGTCCCGGTGTCCCGGTCAGGCGAGCCGTGCCGTGGACGAACTCGTGGTACCCCGTGACGCTGCGGCGTCGCTGAGTCGCCTGCCATCCGGGCGGCACCGCCAGCACCTGCGGTCGCGGTGCCGCCCGGCGGGCGGGCGACCCGCCGGGCGCGCCACGCCGCGCCCGGGTAGGTGCCGCCCCCAGGCCATCCGTGAAAAGATGGCCCGGTGACTGCGACCCCGAGCGTGAGCTACTCGATCACCGTCCGGCTCGAGCTGCCGGCCGGTGGCACCGCCGCCAGCCAGCTGACCAGCGCCGTCGAGCATGCGGGCGGCCTGGTGACCGCCCTCGACGTCACCGTCTCCGGCCACGAGCGGATCGGCATCGACGTCACCTGTGCCACCCGCGACACCGCACACGCCGGCGCGATCGTAGAGGCCTTGCAGGCACTGCCCGGCGTGGTTGTGCACAAGGTGTCCGACCGCACCTTCTTGATGCACCTCGGTGGCACCATCGAGATGCAGAGCAAGCACCCCATCCGCAACCGCGACGATCTGTCCATGGTCTACACCCCCGGCGTCGCGCGGGTGTGTCAGGCGGTCGCGGACAAGCCCGACGACGCCCGTCGCCTGACCGTCAAGCGCAACGCGGTCGCGGTCATCACCGACGGGTCGGCTGTGCTCGGCCTCGGCAACATCGGCCCCTCGGCCGCGCTCCCGGTGATGGAGGGCAAGGCTGCGCTGTTCAAGCGGTTCGCGGGCATCGACGCGTGGCCGATCTGCCTCGACACCCAAGATGTCGACGAGATCGTGCGCACGGTGCAGATCATCTCCCCGGTGTTCGCCGGCATCAACCTCGAGGACATCTCCGCACCCCGCTGCTTCGAGGTCGAGGCCCGACTGCGCGAGATGCTCGACATACCCGTCTTCCACGACGACCAGCACGGCACGGCGATCGTCGTCCTGGCAGCGCTGACCAACGCCCTGCGCGTTGTCGGCAAGGAGATGTCCGACGTGCGGGTCACGATCTCCGGCGCGGGGGCAGCGGGCACGGCCATCCTGCGGCTGCTGCTCCGGGCCGGCGTCAAGGACGTCATCGTCGTCGACATCAACGGGGTGATCCATCACAGCCGCGACGACTTGGACGAGTCACTGCGCTGGATCGCCGAGCACACCAACCGCGCCGACTTCACCGGTGACCTCGCCGGTGCCATCAACGACGCGGACGTGTTCATCGGGGTGTCGGCGCCCGACCTGTTCGGAGCAGACGTGGTGGCGAGCATGGCGGATGACCCGATCGTCTTCGCGCTGGCCAATCCCGTTCCCGAGATCGACCCAGCGGTGGCCCGCCAACACGCCGCGGTGGTGGCGACCGGTCGATCGGACTACCCCAACCAGATCAACAACGTGCTGGCGTTCCCCGGGGTGTTCCGGGGGCTCCTCGACGCGCGCAGCCGCGTGATCGACGACGAGATGCTGCTGGCGGCGGCGACCGCCATCGCCGGCGTCGTGACCGAGGCCGAGCTCAACCCGAACTACATCATCCCGAGCGTGTTCCATGCTGACGTGCACAGCGCGGTGGCGGCCGCCGTCCGGGACGCGGTCGGGCCGGAGCAGAAGGCCCAGACATCGGCCGACGACCTCGGCAGCGAGCCGGGCGCCGACGCAGGCGCCGACCCGAGTGCGTCGTTGCCTTCTTTCGGCGACCGCCGGTAAAACACCGCACCCCTCCACCGCCCCCGCACCAGATCGCCGCTTCTCGTCGCCGGTGAGTCATGATGGGGCCATGAGCGAGGACGACGTCCCGGGCGTGCTCACCGGTCAGCTGCTGGTGGCCACCCCTGCCCTGGTCGACCCCAACTTCGCCAAGTCCGTCGTGCTGCTGCTCGAGCACGACGACGGCGGCGCGCTCGGCGTGGTGATCAGCCGTCCGACGGTGGTGGCGGTGGAGGAGGTTCTGCCCGGCTGGGCCGAGCTGGTGACGGGCCCCGACGTGCTGTTCGCCGGTGGCCCGGTGCAGACAGACGCCGCACTCGCCGTCGCCGTCGTCGACGCCGCCATCGGCGATGCCGCGCCGGTCGGATGGCGACCGCTCTACCCCGGCGCCGGGTTGCTCGACCTCGACGCGCCGCCGGAGCTGGTGCGCGACGTGCTGTCGGGGCTGCGCATCTTCGCCGGGTACGCCGGCTGGGGCGCCGGGCAGCTGGAGTCGGAGATTGCCGAAGGCTCCTGGTACGTCGTACCCGCGAAGACCACCGACGTCCTGACCGAAGACGCCGAGACGCTGTGGCGGCGGGTGCTGCGCCGACAGCCGGGCGAGCTCGCGTTCGTGGCGACCTGTCCCGACGACCCGTCGCAGAACTGAAGCGGTCCGCCTAGAATGGGTCCGTGAGCACCCAGCTGAGCCCCGGACCCGAGACTGTCGAGGACGTCCGCACCAAGCCGACCCTCGACGACGGTGACCACGAGCGCTTCTCGCACTATGTGCCCAAGGACAAGCTGATGGCGGCGATGGTCGAGGGCACGCCGGTCATCGCGCTCTGCGGCAAGGTGTGGGTGCCCAGCCGCGACCCGGAGCGTTACCCCACCTGCCCTGCCTGCAAGGAGCGCTGGGAGTCGCTCAAGAAGGGTGACGACGAGGGCGGCGACGACTGACCTCGCTCTCCGCACCGACCACCGGCGCCACCACGCGCGTCACGGTCGGGGTGGTGTCGCTGGTCCTGCTGATCGCCTTCGAGGCGATGGCCGTGGCCACCGCGATGCCGGTGGCAGCGCGCGAGCTCGACGGACTCGGTCTCTACGCCTGGTCCTTCACCGGCTTCCTGATCGCAAGCCTGTTCGCGACCGCGGTGGCCGGGGAGATGTGCGACCGCACCGGTCCGGCATGGCCGTTCTTCGCCGGCGTCGTGACCTTCATGGCCGGCCTGGTGGTCGCCGGTCTGGCGCCCTCGATGTGGCCGTTCATCGCCGGCCGGATGATCCAGGGGCTCGGTGGCGGCACCGTCATCGTCGCGCTCTACGTGCTGGTCGCTCGCACGTACGACGAGGCGGTGCGACCGCGGATCTTCTCGTTCATGGCCGCGTCCTGGGTGCTCCCGTCGATCGTCGGGCCGCTCGTCGCCGGGGTCGTGACCCAGCAGTGGTCGTGGCGGTGGGTGTTCCTCGGGCTGGTGCCGTTCGTGGTCGCGCCGGTGCTGCTGACCAGGCCGGCGCTGCGTGCGCTGGCACAGCCCGAGGGGGTGCCCCGCCGGGGCCGGGCCCGGCTCGCGCTCGCTGTCGCCGTGGGGGCAGCGCTGCTGCAGTACGCCGGCCAGCGTGCCGAGCGCGGTGACCTGTGGGTCGCCGTGGTCGCCGGTGTGCTGGGCATCGTGCTCGTGGCGCCCGGGCTGCGGCGGCTGCTGCCGGCGGGCACGATGCGAGTACGTCGAGGGTTGCCGGCGGTGATCGCCCTGCGGGGCGCGGTCGCGGGTGCCTTCTTCGGAGCCGAGTCGTACCTGCCGCTGATGGTGGTGGAGCACCGCGGGCTGTCGGCCACGCTGGGCGGCCTGACGTTGACCGGTGCCGCACTGGGCTGGGCGGGTGGTTCCTGGTGGCAGGGCCGGCCGTCGATGCGCCTGCCCCGGCAGCGCCTGGTGGTGGTCGGTGCGAGCCTGGCCACGGTCGGGATCGCGGCCTCCGGCACCGCCGCGGTCGCCGTCGACGGGTTCGCGGTGCCGGTGTGGGCCGCCGCCGGCGGGTGGGCCATCGGCGGCGCCGGCATGGGGCTGACGATGTCCTGCCTTTCGGTGTTGCTCTTCGAGCTCTCCCCGGTGGCCGACCAGGGCGCGAACTCCGCGGCGATCCAGATGGCTGATGCGCTGGGCAGCATCGTGATGATCGGTGCGGCGGGCGTGCTCTATGCGGTGCTGCGGCTGCAGCACCCCGGCGTGGTCACCTTCGGAGCGATCTTCGCGATGATGACGCTCGCCGGCATCGGCGCGGTGTGGGTGGCGACCCGGGTCGCGGACCCTGTCAGGCGCTCGCGCGGAGCTCCCGCCACGAGCGCCTGACAGGTGGGCCGTCAGGGCCGGGTGTCTCCGGGCCGGACGTCGCAGGTCACGGTCTCACTCACCTGCGGGTCGCTCTCCGACGTGACCTCGAGGCTGATCTCGGACCGCACGCGCTCGCCGCGCTGGCGCATCGCGAAGACCTCGACCTCCCGGGTGTCGCCGTTGTCGATGCCGACCACCCTGCGGGGGAGCCAGGTCTGCCAGCCGTTGGTCGCCTCAGCCGACAACCGGTAGACGTCAGCGTCGACCATCGACTGCACCTCGTCGGGCTGGCTGCCCGAGACGTCGGCCGCCTTCCCCGTGTTGGTCACCGGGAAGCTGCAGCTCACCGCGAACCCGGGACGCACACCCTGCGGCTCGCCGTCGGCAGAGTCGACGCCGCGGGTATGCGGGCCGGACCCGTCGAGGGAGCGGATCGCCACCGAGTAGTGCAGCACGCCGGCGTCGTCGCGCCGACGGTCGAGCACATACATCTGCAGCCGGTTGGCCTCGTCGACGTACTCGTACTCGCTGCCGGACTTCGTGCCGGCCTTGAACAGCGCGTCCGACAACTGCCGGTAGTCACCGAGGGAGACCATGGCCTTGGTGCCGTCCGGCCGCACGAAGTCGACCATGTCGATGTCCTGCGGGTTGGCGTCGATCACCCAGATGAACGGGGCCCGGTCGCGGTTCTTGGTCTTCGCCAGCAGCACGCCGTCATCGGGGGTGAAGGAGTCGTAGCCCATCCGGTCGACCACCTCGACGGTGTAGTTGTCGTAGCCGCCCCGGTCGCAGCGCCAGTCCTCCTCGAGCGTGCACTCGGGGCTGAGGTCGCCACTCTCCATCGCGACGTTGATGCCGGAGAGGCCGTCTCGGCCGAAGGCCTCGCCGATCGGCGCCTCGCGCGCGGTCACGTCGGCGAAGACGACACCGGACTCCGCCAGGCCGCCCCGGGTCAGCCGCAGCACCTGGTCCTCCTCGACCATGTCGAGCTCGATCTTGTTGCGCAGCATGTGGTGTGCGCCCATCGTGCCGCCCTCGGTCGCCGGGACGACCCAGCGACGGTGCGGGCCGCCAGGACCGTTGAAGCTGCCGCGGGAGAGCATCTCCCAGATGCCGGAGTAGCTGCGTGAGACCGGGGTGCCGTAGGGGTTGTTGTAGTTGTCGCCGATGCCGAGCAGGTGGCTCAGCTCGTGCGCGTAGGTGCCCGCGCCGGAGCTCTCCGCCTGGGTCGAGCTGCCTCCGCCCGCGTTGGGCCAGTGGTTGCTGCCGGCCAGCCAGGACGTCCAGTCGATGTAGCGGGTGGAGACCGCGTTCGGCAGCGAGTCGTCCGGCGGGCCGAACTCGTCCGGCACGTCCTCCGGGGAGGCGAACATCATCTCGCCGAACTCCTGCCAGGTGCTGGACTCGTCGTGACCCGCGGTCAGGTAGAAGACCAGGTCGTAGGAGTCGGCCTCGGCATCGCCGACGTCGGCGCGCCAGGCGCCACCGAGGTCGTTGCGGATGGACTTGTCACAGCTGTCGCCGGTCGGGCACCCGTTGCCGTACTGGCCGGTGCCGGCCAGGCCGTACTCGTGCAGCTTTCCGGGCAGCCGGTAGGCGCCGTAGGCCGTCAGGTCGACACCGTAGCGGCCGGCGGAGTCCTCCATCCAGTACTCGTGCATGGTGTGCCCGTGGTTGAGCTCGCCGGGGGTGTTGAGCAGGTCCTCGTAGAACTCCGGGACGTCGGCGCGGTCGAGGTTGGTGGCCCCTGCCTGCGGGTTGCCGAAGGGATGCGAGCCCTGCGGCTGGGTGATCAGGAAGGGCTGGTTGGGGAAGTCGCCGACCACCAGCGCGATGTCGAAGTTGCGCACCGAGCCCTCACGGCTGGGGTCCGACCAGTCGACCCCTGGCACCGGGCTGTAGTCGGACCAGGTCATGTGGTCCGGGTTCTCCCACTGCTGCGGGTCGATCGGCTCGATGATGTCGGACAGTTCCGGTGGGCCCGGTTGGGCGGTTGCCGGCGCGGTGACGGTCGCGGTCATAGCGACGCAGACACCCGCACCGATCAGCACCGGCCAGCGGCGGCGGTGACTGGTGAGGCGCATGGCGTGTTCCCCTCGGTAGGATTGACACAAAGTAGGGGATTGTTCACCAGCGGTGCAACGGTGTGCCGATGGCCGGACGCGCCACCCTCGACCGCTAGGCTGTCCGGCTTGATCGCCCCCGCTCCCAGAAGGGCACCTGTGTCGCACGCTGCAACCGGCCACCTCCCACCGGCGTACCCGGACCGCGCCGCATGGGGCACCGCGACCAAGCTCCGGGCCTGGCAGCAGGAGGCGCTCGAGGACTACCTGGCGCGCTCCGCGCGCGACTACCTGGCGGTCGCCACGCCGGGTGCCGGGAAGACCACGCTGGCGCTGCGGGTGGCTGCGGAGCTGCGGGAGCGTCGGGTCATCGACCGGATCATCGTGGTGGCACCGACCGAGCACCTGAAGACTCAGTGGGCACAGGCGGCGAGCCGGGCGGGGATGCCCATCGATCCCAGCTACACGGGCAAGAGGGGTCGCACGAGCAGCGACTACGTCGGCTTCGCCCTGACCTACGCGGGGGTGGCGGCCAACCCGCTGGCGTACCGCGTGCGCACCGAGCGGTCCAAGACGTTGGTGATCCTGGACGAGATCCACCACGCCGGAGACGCCCTGTCCTGGGGGGAGGCGGTCCAGGAGGCCTTCGAACCCGCGACGCGTCGGCTTGCGCTGACGGGTACGCCGTTCCGGTCCGACGCCAACCCGATTCCGTTCGTCACCTACGCCCCGGGTGACGACGGTGTGCCGCGCAGCGCCGCCGACTACACCTACGGCTATGCACAGGCACTGGCCGACAACGTGGTGCGCCCGGTGCTCTTCATGGCGTACTCGGGGGAGATGCGCTGGCGCACCCGGGCCGGCGACGAGATGGCCGCGCGGCTCGGCGAGCCGCTGACCAAGGACATGACCGCGCAGGCGCTGCGTACGGCTCTCGCGCCCGACGGCGAGTGGGTGCCGTCGGTGCTGGCGGCCGCCGACAGGCGGCTCTCGGAGGTGCGCCGGCACGTGCCCGACGCGGGGGCGATGGTGATCGCGACCGACCAGGACTCGGCGCGTGCCTACGCCAAGCTGCTCACCGCCATCTGCGGGGAGCGTCCCACGGTGGTGCTGTCGGACGAGCGGGGCGCGAGCAAGAAGATCGCCGGCTTCGCCGACTCCGACGCCCGCTGGATGGTCGCGGTGCGGATGGTCAGCGAGGGTGTCGACGTGCCGCGGCTGGCCGTCGGCGTCTATGCGACCACGACTGCGACGCCGCTGTTCTTCGCGCAGGCGGTGGGCCGCTTCCTGCGTGCGCGGCGGCGCGGTGAGACCGCGTCGGTGTTCCTGCCCAGTGTCACGGCCCTGCTGGCGTTCGCCGGTGAGATGGAGACCGAGCGCGATCATGTGCTCGGGCGTCCCGTCAGCGACGACGAGGACGTCTTCGCCGCCGAGGACGACCTGCTCGCGCAGGCGCAGGCCGAGCAGACCACGCCGGACGGCGCAGGCTTCGAGGCCCTCGGCTCGCAGGCGACGTTCGACCGGGTGCTCTACGACGGTGGCGAGTACGGGGCCGAGGGTGGCACGGTCGTCGGCAGTGACGAGGAGATGGACTACCTCGGCATCCCCGGCCTGCTCGAGCCCGACCAGGTGCGGACCCTCCTTCGGCAGCGGCAGTCAGCGCGCGTGCGGCGGGGCCAGACTGGCGGTAGCGATACCAAGGGCGAGGGGGAGCCCAGCCGAGAGTTCGGTCGGGACTTCAGCACGCACGAGCGGCTGGCGACATTGCGGCGTGAGCTCAACGGCCTGGTCGCGGCGTGGAACCACCGCACCGGGCAGCCGCACGGCGTCACCCATGCAGCGCTGCGCCGGCAGTGCGGGGGGCCGGCCGCCGCGCAGGCGAACGCGGAGCAGCTCGGCGCACGCATCGACCAGATCCGCGACTGGGCCGCCCGTCCCAAGCGCTGACGACCGTTGTGAGCGGGGCCGAAGCAACCCCTCGCGTCACTCACCGTCAGCCGGTCGACGGTACGGGCATCGCCGATATGCCGCGCGGAGGCGCGAAATGGTGCGAGGGCGCGAAATGGTGCGAGGGCGCGAGATGGCGCGCGGGTAGCAGCGTTGGGGGCGGGTCAGCGGGTGAGCCGCCTCCGGAGGGCCTCGGTGTCGGCGTCCCGCCAGCCGTGCTGGATGAGCCAACCCTCGGTGCCGCCGGCCCCGTCGACCAGCGCGAACACGTCGGTGATGGCGGTGGCCTTGGGCAGGTGGGAGTCTCGATGGCGTCCGCGCAGGTTCGCGGCGTACGTCGAGGTGCTCGACAGTCGGTCGATGATCGCGTCGATCCGCTGCCCGCTGAGCAGATAGTCCGCCAGGATCGTCGACCGCGCGACGCCGGCCAGGTCCAGCGCCAGCGCCACGATCACACCGGTACGGTCCTTGCCGGCGGCACAGTGCACCACGACGGCGCCCTCCGCGTGGGCGATGGTGGACAGGGCGGCCACGACCGACTCGGGCCGGTCCAGCAGATAGCGGGTGTAGACCGAGCGTGCCTGCGACTCCTCGACCGGCACCTCCTCGGCCGCAGTGTCCTGCTGCCACGGCAACAGCACGTCGCCGTCCACCTCGCGCACCTCGTCGCCGGTGCGGGGCAGCAGCGACAGGTGGTGCACGGTGACACCGGGCTCGCCGTCGAGCGGAGCCTCACCCTCGAGGGTGCGCTCGGTGGTGGTGCGCAGGTCGAGGATGTCGCTCACGCCGATCGTGTCGCGGAGCCGGCGTACGTCGTCGGGGCTGAGGTCCTGCAGGTTGTCCGAGCGCAGCAGCCGCCGCTGCCGGGTGGCGCCGCCGCGGGGCAGCGGGAGGCCGCCGAGGTCACGGGCGTTGACGGCCCCGTCGAGGGTCACCCAGCGCCCGGTACCGGAAGCGGCGGAGGCCGCGGAGTCGGTGGTGGGGTCGGAGTCGGTGGCGGGCTGGGTTGCAGACTGGAACTCGGTGTAGTCAGACATCGCCTGTGCATGATAGATGGGCCGAGGTGGCTAGGCTGGTGCGGTGCCCGCAGAGACGTCCCAGACCCTCGACCGAGGTCTGCGCGTGCTCGAGCTGCTGGCCGAGCATCCGCAGGGGCTCTCGATCACCGAGCTGGCTTCCGCGGTCAGCGTCAATCGCACGGTGATCTACCGGCTGGTGACCACGCTGGAGCAGCACAACGTGGCTCGCCGCGACGCCTCCGGCCGGGTGCACATCGGCATGGCCGCGCTCTCGATCGCGCGCGGGGTGCAGCCGATGCTTCGAGACCGTGCCGTGCCCACCCTGCGGGCTCTGGCAGAGCACGTGGGAGCGACGGCGCACTTGACCGTCGCGGAGGCGGGGGAGGCGCTCGCCGTGGCAGTCGTCGAGCCGTCGTGGACCGACTACCACGTCGCCTACCGGGTCGGGGCGCGGCATCCGCTCGACCGGGGTGCCGCCGGCAAGGCGATCCTGCTCGGTCGCGCCATCGCGGCGGGTGACCACAGCGGCCGCGCCGACTTCGTCGCCACGCAGGGCGAGCTGCAGGCCGGCGCCTTCGGCGTGGCGGCACCCGTGCTGGCCGGAGGCATCATCGAGGCGTCGGTCGGCGTCGTGGGACTGCACGCGCTGGACGCCCCCGTGGTCGGTCCCCGCGTCGCCGCGGCCGCGCGGGACGTCGCCGACACCTTCGGCTGATGGTGGTCAGTCGCTGAGCCGCTCGCCGGACTCGGCGTCGAAGACGTGCACCTTCTCGGCGTCGGTCGCGAGCCGGACGGTGCTGCCCTTGGCGGGCGGCCGACGGGCGTCGATGCGGGCCACGACCTCGTCGACCGAGGTGGTGCCCTTGACCGCGCCGTAGAGGTAGGCGTCGGCGCCGAGCTCCTCGACCAGTACGACCTCGACGTCGAGGCCGTCCTCGCCCTCGCCGGCGATGCGCCAGTTCTCCGGGCGTACGCCGACCTTGAGCTGCCCGTGCGCACCCAGCTTGGCGGTGGCGGTGCGGTCGACGGGTACGACGTAGGTGCCGATGTTGGCGCCGCCCTCGGACGGAGTCGCGTCGATGATGTTCATCGCCGGCGATCCGATGAAGCTGGCGACGAACAGGTTCACCGGCCGGTCGTAGAGGGCGAGCGGGGTGTCGACCTGCTGCAGCACGCCGTCCTTGAGCACGCACACGCGGTCGCCCATCGTCATGGCTTCGACCTGGTCGTGGGTGACGTAGACCGTGGTGATGCCCAGCCGTTGCTGCAGCGCCGCGATCTGGGTGCGGGTGGACACCCGGAGCTTTGCGTCGAGGTTCGACAGCGGCTCGTCCATGAGAAACGCCTGCGGGCGGCGCACCAGGGCGCGGCCAATCGCGACGCGCTGGCGCTGTCCGCCTGAAAGCGCCCGCGGCCGCCGCGCGAGCAGCTCTTCGATTCCAAGGAGCCGCGCAACCTCGTCAACGCGCGTGCGGATCTCGGACTTCGGCATCTTGCGTTGCCGTAGCGGGAACGCGATGTTGTCGCCAACGGTCATGTGTGGGTAGAGCGCGTAGTTCTGGAAGACCATGGCGATGTCGCGGTCTGTGGGCGCGAGATCGTTGACAACGCGATCGCCGATGCGGATCTCGCCGCTTGTCACCTCTTCGAGGCCCGCGACCATCCGCAGCGCAGTCGTCTTGCCGCATCCGGACGGCCCGACGAAGATCAGGAACTCGCCTTCCGCCACGTCGAGGGTCAACCCGTCGAC
>DASSKO010000122.1:0-18184 GCA_035690425.1 Nocardioidaceae bacterium | reverse complement strand
GAGCTCGGGTTCGAGCTGTTGACCCAGCACTGCCGGATCGACGAGGACTTCCTGCGCTTCGAGCTCGACCGCTATCTCGGCTGGCCGGGACAGGCTCCGTCGTACAAGGTCGGCGAGCGGATCTGGCTGCAGGCGCGCGAGGAGGTCCGTGCGCGTCGAGGCGCGCAGTTCGACCTCAAGGAGTTTCACCGCGCCGCGCTCGATCTGGGCTGTCTCGGCCTCGATCCGCTGCGCGACGCCCTGCGCCGCCTTTGACTGCCCCCGCGCCGAGATCGCTGTGAGAGTTCCCCTCAACCCCGCAGGGACGTGACCACGACGACATCGCCGAGCTTGGTGATCTCCCAGTGCGGATGGTCGAACTGCGCCGCGTCGAAGGTGATCTGCCGACCGCGGACGCCGTCGGGGAAGTTGTCGACGCGCACCAGGTAGGTCCAGCGGTCGCCGCGCCGCCGCAGCACCCAGCCGTCGATGGGGTCGTAGGGGTTGTGCTGCGCACGCCGGGCCAGCTCGGCCGCGTCCGCGGAGTCCGCGAGCTCGGCCAGGAACCGCACGCGTGCCTCGAACTGCCCGAACGGGTTGGAGTAGATGCTCCACCAGGTCGTGAACGGGTGCACCGCCGTGGTGGCGAGCAGATCGACCCGGGTCGTGGCGACCACCGGGTCGTCCGTCGGCCCGATGCCCAGTGCCGCGGTGATCTGCGCAACGCTCGTCTGCGGCTGGACCGTCCCCGGCAGGTTGCCGTCGACCTCGTCGGCGTGCGCGGGCAACGATCCGTCGGGCAGGGCGGTGGCGTGCGCGAGCCCGACCGGTCGCCCCTGCGCCCAGCTGTCGACGTAGTGCAGCGCACCGGACAAGCAGATCAGCGTCAGCGCCGCCGCCGCCAGCCGCCGGACCGCCCGCCGCTGGGCCATCCGACCGCGCCGATCGGGGCCGACACGGGCCCCCACCACCCGCGCCGCCACCACCCGCGCCGCGCCGACCAGCCCGACTGCTGCGGCCGCCACCAGCACGTGCACGACGAAGTCCTCGGCCTTGAACGCCAGCACCGGCTTCCCCAGCGCGGTGAGCACCAATCCACCGCCGAGTACGGCGTACCCGGCTCCGGCCGCCAGCGCCAGCCCCTCGCAGACCCGGTGTCGTACCGCCGCGGCCGCAAGCACCAGCACACCGAGGGTCATCACCACACCGAGCGCGCTCGCCTCGAACGGCGAGACCACCTCGGCATGTTTCGGCTGGAACCAGCGCAACTGCAGGTCGTCAGTGGGCTCGCCCTGCAGCCGCAGCAACGCCAGCGGCAGCCAGTACCACGCCGAGACGACCAGTCCCATGCCGGTGATCGCGAGCCCGTGCACGGTCGACTGCCACCACGCCCGCCCACGCACGGCGTCGACGACCACACCGGCGACCGTGGCCAGCGCCATCGGGACGAAGTAGAAGGTGTACCCGGTGAGCAGCAGCCCCGCGACGATGCCGTGCAGCCACACCGGCCATCGCCGGGCGCCCGGCCGGGTCACGCCGCGGAACGCGTCCAGCCACCATGGCAGCAGCAGCGCCAGCACCAGCCACTGATCGATCTTGTAGGGGTCGGCGACGAACAGCGTCGTCACCGCGACGACCGCCGCAGCCATGGCCCGGCCGCTCACCCGGCACCAGAGCGCGTACGCCAGCACCGGCGCCGCCGCCGACAGCACCACCTGCCCGACCTTCACCAGCTGCCAGCCCGGCCGGTCCAGCAGCACCGCCGCACGTGCCTCCAGCCAGGGAATCAGCGGCGGGTAGTGACCGGGCAGGTCGGCGTACGCGTAGTCGGCGTTGACGATCGTCTGGGTGAACCGCGTGACCGCCTCGGTGCGGAAGCTCTGGTCACCGAAGAGTCCGTACAGGCCCCACGGCGTGTCCGACAGCACCACGGCCACCGTGCCGGAGACATAGAGCGCGACCGCGACCACCGTGAGGTCGGCGAGCAGTCTGCGCCGGCGCGCGAGACACCAGCCGGCACCGAGCCCGACCGCCAGCACGGCGGCCGTCCCGTTGAGCAGTGCAGGAGTCAGCGGCGAGACGGGGGAGGGCCCGAGGTCGGCGACGTCGAGCAGCAGCCACAGCACGGCGAGCCCCGCTGCGGTGCACGATGACGTGACCAGCAACCCGGCCCATGACGCACCCGGCGATGCCCGCAGGGTCGTGCCGGCGCCCGCCGCGGGACGGAAGCGACGGGACCTCGGCGGTACGGGGCGGGGCACGGAGCGCGAGTCTAGTGATCTGGCCAGCGTGCGCTCCATTACACTCGGCGGGCGCCATCTCACCACTCGGCAGGGGTCCTCCCACCGCCCACGACGCAGGGAGCTCGATGCCCGCAGAGCCCGCGCCGTCCGTCAACCCCCGACAGCCCGAGGAGTCGGTGCTGGTCGCGGCTGCCCGCGCGATGCGCCCGAGACAGTGGGCCAAGAACGTGCTGGTCGCTGCAGCACCCTTCACGGCCGGCCGCCTCCTGGAGCCGGACGTGGCGGTGGCCACGGTGGCGGCCTTCGTGTCGTTCTGCCTGGTCTCCAGCACCGTCTATCTGATCAACGATGCCCGGGATGTAGAGGAGGACCGCAAGCACCCGACCAAACGACTTCGGCCGATCCCGCTCGGCACCTTGCCGCTCCGGGTCGCGTGGATCCTCGCTGCGGTGCTGGTGGTGGCCGGGCTGGGCCTGGCTCTGCTCACGCACGTCGTGCTCGCGGTGATCCTCGCCGTCTACCTCGCGGTGCAGGTCGCCTACTCCGCCGGCCTCAAGCACGAGCCGGTGCTCGACCTTGCCGTGGTCGCGTCGGGTTTCCTGCTGCGGGCGATCGCCGGCGGGGTGGCCTCCGACATCGACCTGTCGCAGTGGTTCTTGCTCGTGGCGTCGTTCGGATCGCTGTTCATGGTGGCTGGCAAGCGCTACTCCGAGATGCACAGCATCGGCGCGGCCGCGGGCACCCGGCGGTCGCTGGAGAGCTACTCGGTCTCCTACCTGCGGTTCGTGTGGACGCTGGCAGCCACCGTGACCATCACCGCATACACCCTGTGGGCCCTCGAGCACGACGCCGCCGGCAACTACAGCTGGGCGGCCTGGTCGATCGGGCCGTTCGTGCTCGGGATGCTGCGCTACGCCGTCGACATCGACCGCGGTGGCGCAGGCACGCCGGAGGACATCGTGCTGGGCGACCGGGTGCTGCGGCTGCTGGGACTGCTGTGGCTCGGGCTGGTCGGTCTCAGCGTCCTCGTGGCCTGATAGGACTTGGGCTGTGACCGAGCTGCGACGGCTGACCGGCTGGGGCCGCACCGCCGCGACGACCGCCTACGTCGAGCCGGTGCGGCGGGTCGAGGACGCCGTCGCAGCGGTCCGGCTCGCCGGCGACCGTGGCCTGATCGCACGTGGGCTGGGCCGTTCCTACGGTGACGCGGCGCAGAACGCGGGCGGTTCGGTCCTCGACATGACCGGTCTGGACCGCATCGTGCAGGTCGACGCCGAGACGCGTACGGCGGTGGTGCAGGCGGGGGTCACCCTCGACACGCTGATGCGCACGCTGCTGCCGTTCGGCCTGTGGGTGCCGGTGCTGCCGGGCACCCGGCAGGTCAGCGTCGGCGGCGCGATCGCCGCCGACGTGCACGGCAAGAACCACCACGTAGAGGGCAGCTTCGGCAACCACGTGCGCAGCGTCGAGCTGCTCACCGCCGACGGCGTCGTGCGCACCCTGCGGCCCGACGACGCCAGCACCCGCGACCTGTTCTGGGCCACGGTCGGCGGCATGGGGCTGACCGGGGTGGTGTTGCAGGCGACCGTCGGCCTGCACGACGTCGACACCGCCTACTTCCTCGTCGACACCGAGCGCGCGCACGACGTCTACGACCTGATGCAGCGGCTGGCCGGCGGTGACGCGCACTACCCCTACTCCGTCGCCTGGTTCGACTCCATCGCGTCGGGTGACCGGCTCGGCCGCGCCGTGATCACCCGCGGTCGCGCGGCCGAGGTCGACGAGCTGCCGACCAAGCTGCGCGGTCGGCCCCTGCGCTTCGACGCGCCCGGCCTGGGCACCGTGCCGCCCGGCATCCCCGGCGGCCTGGTCAACCGGATCACCGGCCGTGCGTTCAACGAGCTGTGGTTCCGCAAGGCCCCGGCGTCGCGGCGTGCGGAGCTGCAGAACATCACCACGTTCTTCCACCCGCTCGACGTCGTCGCCGACTGGAACCGGGTCTACGGCCCGCGCGGCTTCTGCCAATACCAGTTCGTGGTGCCCGAGGGTGCCGAGCCGGTCCTTCGGCGGTGCGTGCAGATCATCGCCGGCTCCGGCCACGTCTCCTGCCTCAATGTGCTCAAACGGTTCGGTCCCGCCAACCGGAGCCCGTTGTCCTTTCCGACGGCCGGATGGACACTGGCCGTCGACATCGCGGTGCGGCCGGGGCTCGAGCGGCTCTTCGCCCGGCTCGACGCGATGGTGCTCGAGGCGGGCGGGCGCGTCTATCTCGCCAAGGACGCCCGGCTGCCCGCTGCCCAGCTGCGCCGGATGTACCCGCGTCTGGAGGAGTTCGCCCGGATCCGCCGGCAGGTCGACCCCGCCGGCATGTTCTGCTCCGACCTGTCCCGACGACTCGAGATCGACTAGGAGAGCTGTGATCAACGCCCTCGGCATCCCCCAACGGCTGCTGCTGCTGGGTGGCACCTCCGACATCGCACTGGCGGTCGCGCGCGAGTACGCCGCGGGGCGTCCGCCGGCGGTGGTGCTGGCGGCCCGCCCCGGCGAACGCCGTACCCGCGCGGCGGAGCAGCTGCGCAACCTGGGCTGTGCGGTGCGCGAGATCGACTTCGACGCCCGCGAGCCGCACACCCACGCCGCGGTCGTGGCCGAGGCGGCGGCCGACGGCGACATCGACATCGCGGTGGTGGCGTTCGGACTGCTCGGGGACGCCGAGCGGGCGTGGACCGACCTCGGCACTGCGGTGGAGCTCGCGGAGACCAACTACGTCGGCGCGGTGAGCACCGGGGTCGCGTTGGCGGCTCGCATTCGCACGCAGGGGCACGGCGTCGTCGTGGCACTGTCGAGCGTGGCGGGCGAGCGTCCGCGCCGGTCGAACTTCGTCTACGGCTCCACCAAGGCCGGCTTCGACGCTTTTTACACCGGGCTCGGCGAGGCGCTGCGCGAGCACGGCGGGCGCGTGCTGGTGGTGCGTCCGGGCTTCGTGCGCTCCAAGATGACCGAGGGTCTCGACGACGCGCCGCTGGCGGTCAGCCCGGAGCAGGTCGCCAAAGCCGTCGTGGCGGCGGTGCGCAAGGGCGCCGAGCAGGTCTGGGTGCCGACGCCCATGCGCGCGGTGATGTCGGGGCTTCGGCACCTCCCCCGCCCGGTCTTTCGCCGGCTGCCGATCTGAACATGTCCGCCTCCCACGGCTGGACCGCCCAGGCTGCGCGCTTCGGGCTCGTCGGCGTCGGCACGCTGGTGCTCGACTTCGTGACCTACCGGGCGCTGCTGCTGCTCGACACCGACATCTCGCCGGCCAAGGCCGCGGGGTTCGTCGTCGGCACCACGGCGGCGTACCTGCTGAACCGATCCTGGACCTTCCGGGCCCGCGGCGGCCGGCGCGCGATCGTGGCCTTCGCCGCCCTCTACGCCACCACCTTGGTGGTCAACGTGGCGGTCAACAAGGTCGGCGTCGTGCTGCTGGAGGGCGAGCCGTGGCGGATCGAGGTCGCGTTCCTCGTGGCGCAGGCGGTGACGTCGACGCTCAACTTCTTCGGCATGCGGTATCTGGTCTTCCCCGATGGAAGGAAACGATGAGCTCTCCCCCACCTCCGCCTCCCCGCGAGATCGCACACATGCACCGCCTGGTGCTCGCATCGGCGTCACCGGCCAGGCTGGCGACACTGCGCTCGGCGGGCCTGTCGCCGGAGGTGATCGTGTCCGGTGTGGACGAGGCGCAGGTGGAAGCGACCGCGCCCGCCGCGGTGGCGCTGGAGCTGGCGATGGCGAAGGCTGCGGCGGTGGCCGCCCGGTTGGCCGGCGACGGCTACGTCATCGGGTGTGACTCGGTGCTCGAGCTCGACGGCGAGCTGCATGGCAAACCGGCGTCGGTCTCGGAGGCGACTGAGCGCTGGCACCGGATGCGGGGCCACACCGGCGTGCTGCACACCGGCCACTGCCTGATCGACATCGCGACCGGCCGCCACGTCGCGGCAACGGGGTCGACGGTGGTGGAGTTCGCCGACGTCAGCGATGCCGAGGTCGCCGCCTACGTCGCGACCGGCGAACCGCTGCGGGTGGCGGGAGCCTTCACGCTGGATGGCCTCGGCGGCGCCTTCGTGCGTCGGATCGACGGCGACCCGCACAACGTCGTCGGCATCTCGCTGCCGCTGCTGCGGGACCTGCTCGCCAGGCTCGGGGTCCGCTGGACGGACCTGTGGGCTCGCTGACCGGCCGCCGACGCACTCGCCCCGGCGTGCGTCTTTCACGGAACCGCGGAACACGCGCGCACGCCCCGCCCGGGGGACTCGCCGCACGGAATCCTTCACGTCGTCGCGGGTAGCCAAGACAACGCCCTGTGGCATCTCGAGCATGATCAGCGGCGACCCCGGCCGCAGCCCCGGCCGCTCATGCAACGCTGCCGGTACGGCGAGTCGGCCGATCACCTATGGCATAATGGTGGCATGGCTCGCATACGATTGAGCACCACAGTCGACGCGACGCTCCTCGAGAATGCGCGGGTTGTGCGATCTGGGGCGACGGACGCTGCACTGGTGGATGAAGCGCTTGCGGCACTGCTAGCTCGCCACCGCTCGGCCGAAGTGGACGCGAGCTACGCCGTTTACGACGAGCACCCGCTCGATGAGCCAGACGAATGGGGTGACTTGGCATCATTCCGACGAGCCGCGGCAGCGTCGTGAGCGAAATCCCCGCGCGTGGCGAAGTCTGGTGGTGCGAGATGGCCGAGATCGGCCGGCGGCCGGTCGTCGTGCTGTCGCGCGACGCGGTGATTCCGCGACATCGCCGCACGCTCGTGGCGCCATGCACCACGACGATCCGAGGGCTCGTCAGCGAAGTCGTGCTCGAGCCTGATGGCGACCCTGTGCCTCGTCGTTCGGCTGTCAACCTCGACTCTGTCGAGAGCGTCTCCATCGCAATCCTCGTCAACCGGTTGGGTCGCTTGCACGACACTCGAATGCGCGAGATCTGCGCGGCCCTCGCAGCGGCTGTCGACTGCTCCGAATGACACGTGGTGCCGCCGCCACGGCTCACTACTTCCGGGGCTCGGTGGAGCGTCGACCGGCTGGCCCTCGGTGTGTCCGGAGGTGATCATCCGGTCGGTCGACAACCAGTACGCGCGGCCACATGGTCGACTTCCGAGCCGTGGACGAGTCGAGCCTGCAGCCACACGACATTCGCCACCTGATCTGCGGCTTGGCGAGTGACCTCGGTGCATGCGCAGTTCGGCGTCCAGCCCGGGGAGCTGGGCAAGTACCCGCTCGTAGCTGCAAGTCGTGCGAGCCCATCCTTGCTGGATATCGACCGACGGATGTCGGTCCACTACTCCACGGGCAGGCCGAGACCGCGCGCGATGACCATCCGCTGCACCTCCGAGGTGCCTTCGCCGATCTCGAGCACCTTGGCGTCGCGGTACAGCCGGGTGACCGGGTACTCCTCCATGAAGCCGTAGCCGCCGAAGACCTGCGTCGCGATCCGGGTCGCGGACACAGCGGACTCCGTTGCGTAGAGCTTGGCGATCGCCGCGGCCTGCTTGAAGTCGGCCGTCGAGCCGCCGTCGTCCTTGATCGCCGCAGCCTTGTACGTCAGCATCCGCGCTGCCTCGGCCATCACCTGGAGGTCGGAGATCTGGAACGCCAGGCCTTGCTTGCGCCCGATCGGCCCACCGAAGGTGGTGCGCTCCAGCGAGTACTGCACGGAGAGGTCGACGCAGGCCTGGATGCAGCCGACCGCCAGCGCGGCGATCGCGACGCGTCCGTCGTCGAGGGTGGCGAGGAACTGCGCGAAGCCACGACCGCGCTCACCGAGCAGATGCGACTCGGGGACGCGGCAGTCGTCGAACGTCAGCGGGTGGGTGTCGGAGGCGTGCCAGCCGAGCTTGTCGTACGCCGGCTCGGCCGTGAAGCCGGGCGTTCCGGCCGGCACGATGATCGTCGAGATCTCGGCCTTACCCCCGTCGGTCTGACCGGTGCGCGCGGTCACCGTGACGCACGAGGTGATGTCGGAACCCGAGTTGGTGATGAACTGTTTGGACCCGTTGACGACCCACTCGCCGTCGACCAGGTAGGCCTTGGTCCTGGTGGCACCCGCATCGGAGCCGGCGCCCGGCTCGGTGAGGCCGAACCCGGCCAGCCGCTGGCCGCTGACGAGGTCGGGCAGCCACGTCTGCTTCTGCTCGTCGGTGCCGAAGACCAGGATCGGGCTGATGCCGAGGCCGACGGCCGCCTCCAGCGTGATGCCCATCGACTGGTCGGTGCGACCGATCTCCTCGATCGCCACACACAGGCTGGTCAAGTCACCGTCCGCGCCGCCGTACTCCTCCGGCGCGGTGAGGCCGAACAGGCCGAGCTCGCCCATCTTGTGCACCGCGTCGACCGGGAAGTGGTGGTCCCGATCCCAGGCGTGGGCGTGCGGAGCGATCTCGGCCTCGGCGAACTCCCGCACGCTGCGGCGGAACTGCTCGTGCTCACGGCTCAACTCGAAGCTCGACATCGGTGCTGGCCCTTCCCTCGACGCTGCCTTATGCTTACGTAAACGTAAGTCTAAGAGCCTACTTCCGGGGTGCGCAATGGAGACCTGGTCGATCACCGACCTCGCCGACGAGTACGGCGTCACGCTGCGCACGATCCGCTTCTACGAGGACCGCGGCCTGATCTCTCCCGAGCGCCGCGGCACGCAGCGGATCTTCCATCCCCGCGACCGCGTCCGGCTCGGGCTGATCCTGCGCGGCAGACGGCTCGGCTTCTCCCTCAGCCAGATCGCCACCATCGTCGACATGTACGACGCCGAGCCCGGCGAGGCGGGTCAGCTGCGGTACCTGATCGAGCAGATCGACGGCCGGCGGCTCGAGCTGGAGCAGCGGCGCAAGGACATCGACGAGACGATCGCCGACCTCGACCAGGTCGAACGCCGCTGCCGCGAGGACCTGGAGCGCCTCAGCTGACCAGTTCCACAGTCGCGTGGTGCCCCGACGACCGGGCGAGCCGACGGTCGTACGCGGTCAGATCGTCCTTGAGCGTCCACGCTCGTCGCAGCAGCGGTTCGTGCGGGTACCGCTCGATGTCCAGCAGGTGCGGGCCGTGCACCGACACCCGATGCACATGGCATGTACGACGTCTCGTCGTTCTCGGGATCCAGCGCCTCGTGCCGCTCGAGGATGCGGCCACTCCACCCGTGCCGGACACGGCCGCCGAACCCCATAGACTCGCTGCCAGCCGAAGGGAGTGACCGTGTCGAAGCCGCAGCACAGACCGTTGGGCAAGGTGCTGATCGCCAACCGGGGCGAGATCGCCGTCCGCATCATCCGTGCCTGCAAGGACGCCGGCATCGGCAGCGTGGCCGTCTATGCCGAGCCGGACCGGGACGCGCTGCACGTGCGGCTGGCCGACGAGGCGTACTCGCTCGGCGGGGCGACTCCCGGCGACTCCTATCTGGCGATCGAGAAGATCGTCGACGTCGCCCAGCGCGCCGGCGCCGACAGTGTGCACCCCGGCTACGGTTTCCTCGCCGAGAGCTCGGCCTTCGCACAGGCGGTGATCGACGCCGGTCTGGTCTGGATCGGTCCCCCGCCGTCCGCGATCGACGCCCTCGGCGACAAGGTGCAGGCCCGCCATATCGCCGCCAAGGTCGGCGCACCGCTGGTGGCAGGCACGCCCGACCCGGTCGCGGGTGCCGACGAGGTGCTCGCGTTCGCACGCGAGCACGGGCTGCCGATCGCGATCAAGGCAGCCTTCGGTGGCGGCGGGCGCGGCCTGAAGGTGGCGCGGTCCGAGGACGAGGTGGCCGAGCTCTACGACTCCGCCGTCCGCGAGGCGGTCGGCGCGTTCGGCCGCGGCGAGTGCTTCGTCGAGAAGTACCTCGACCGGCCCCGGCACGTCGAGACCCAGTGTTTGGCCGACACCCACGGCAATGTCGCCGTCATCTCGACGCGGGACTGCTCGCTGCAGCGGCGACACCAGAAGCTCGTCGAGGAGGCACCGGCACCGCACCTGTCGGCCGAGCAGACGCAGACGCTCTACTCCTCCTCCAAGGCCATCCTCAAGGAGGCCGGGTACGTCGGGGCGGGCACGTGTGAGTTCCTCGTCGGCACCGACGGCACGATCTCCTTCCTCGAGGTCAACACCCGCCTGCAGGTCGAGCACCCCGTGACCGAGGAGGTCACCGGCATCGACCTGGTCCGGGAGATGTTCCGCATCGCCGCCGGCGCCGAGCTCGGCTACGACGACCCGCCGATCTCCGGACACGCGATCGAGTTCCGCATCAACGCCGAGGATGCCGGACGCAACTTCATGCCGGCACCGGGCACGCTAACCCGCTGGCATGCGCCCTCCGGCCCGGGCGTCCGGCTGGATGGCGGCTACGACCAGGGCGAGACCGTGCCGGGCTCCTTCGACTCGCTGGTGGCCAAGCTCGTCGTCAGCGGACGCAGCCGCGAGCAGGCGCTGGAGCGGGCGCGTCGGGCGCTGGCGGAGTTCGTGGTCGAGGGCATGCCGACCGTGATCCCGTTCCATCGCGCGATCGTCATCGACCCGGCGTTCGTCGGCGACCGAGAGCGGTTCGGCGTGTTCACCAGCTGGATCGAGACCGAGTTCGACAACACGATCGCCCCCTATGACGCCGCCGGGTCCGAGCCGCCCGCCGTCGCCGAGCGTGCGGCCGTGACGGTCGAGGTCGGCGGCAAGCGCATCGAGGTGGTGCTTCCGGGCGACCTCGGTGCCACGCCCGGCGCCAGGCTCGCTGCCGCGGGCACGAAGAAGCCGGCGAAACGCGGAGGCAAGAAGGCCGGAGCCACCGTCAGCGGCGACTCCCTCACCTCACCGATGCAGGGCACCATCGTCAAGGTCGCAGTCGCCGACGGAGCGACCGTCGCCGCGGGCGAGGTGATCGTGGTGATCGAGGCCATGAAGATGGAGCAGCCGCTTACCGCGCACAAGGCCGGCACGGTCACCGGCCTGACCGCCGAGGTCGGTGCGACCGTCACCGCCGGCCAGGTGGTCTGCGACCTCAACGACTGACCTCCTTCCGCGTCCGGCGGTGCCGGCGCAGCCGCAGCGCGAAAGCCAGCGCAGAGACGGCGAACAGCGCGCCGGTGAGCAGCAGCCAGCGGCCGAGGTAGACCGAGACCGGCATCGCCGTCACGCCTTCGTAGATGTCGGTCAACCGGAGGATGAGCGGGAAGTAGACGAGCAGCGCCAGCGCAGACAGCAGCACCGGCACTCGCAGGTAGTTGATCCACGGCACCGCCGGCAGCGGACCGGCACGGTGTCGCAGCACGCCCTGCACCGACCGGTCGGCGACGGCGTACAGCGGGAACAGCACGAGGTCATGGGCGATCACCGCCCCGACGAACCACACGGCGACGCCAACCGCTCCGGCGTCGAGCAGCCGCACGCCGGCGTAGCCGGCCAGCGCGAAGCAGGCGAGCATTGCGAGCAGGTGCAGCGGGTTGCCGCCGTACCAGGCCAGCGGTCGGATCAGCCGGTGCGCTGCCATCACACCTCGAAGGTCATCCGAGCGACCCACTTGGTGTTGTGCACGCCGGGGTTGGCCGGGACGATCACCCGCGCCGGGAACCCGTGGTCCAGCGACAGGTCGACACTGTTGACGCGGAGGGCGAGCAGCGAGCGGGGATCGAGGATCTGGTTGCGGCGCAGGCTCGCCGCACCGAACGCCCCGCCGTCCTGCAGCGACTCGACGTAGACCGACGCCGCGTCGGGCACCCCAGCCATCTCGGCGAGGTCGGCCAGCCGGACGCCGACCCAGGACTGGTTGTCGGTCGACCACCCCTCGACGCAGGCGATCGGCAGCTCGGAGCGGTGCTGCGGCAACGCGAGCAGGTCGGCACGGCTGAGCCGGACCGGACCTCGGCCGCCCCGCAGCTCCAGGCGCCAGCTCGCTCCCACCTGCGCCTCGACGATGCCGGACTCGTCGGCGGTCTTGTTGACTTGGAAGGCGTTCGGCCCGGTGCCGAGCAGTTGGCCCCGCGGAGCCAGCAGCGCCGTGCGACGCAACGGCCCACCGAGACTCTGTCCGACGGTGAGCCCAAGCAGCAGCAGGGAGCCGCCGCCGACGAAGCCCAGCGCACCGCGCCGTGAGATCGTCGGGGCGGCCGGGTCGGCAGCGACCAGGCCGTAGGGATCGGGCGGCTCCGGGCGGGTGTCGGCGGTCCCGGTCCGCAGCTCCGCCCGCATGCTCCGCGACCGCAGTGCTCCCACCATCCGGGGCAACCTGATGCCGACATGCACCACCAGAGCGGCGATGAACACCCACGCGCCGTACAAGTGCAGCGGGTAGAACGATCCCGGGAACACGTACCAGTACTGGATGTTGATGATCCCGGTCGCGAACTCGAAGATCGCGCCGCCGACCAGCAGGAACAGGCTCACCCGCTCCACCAACTGCGCAAGGGACTCCGACGGCGGCCATGCGAACAGCTTGGGGATCACCGACCACAGCTTCGCGGCGAGCACCGGGACGAGCACGATGCCGAGCGTCACGTGCACCCCCTGGTTGAGCCGGTAGAGCCACACCGGCTCGGTGGGCCAGGGGAAGAGGTAGAAGCCGAGCAGTCCCTTGTCCGGCGTCTGGTCGTTGCCCTGGAGGTCAGGGTTGTAGGCCGCGTACGACAGCAGCCCCGTCACGAACAGGACCGGAAGGCCAACCAACAGGACGGAGCCCAGCACCGCGGTCAGCCACGGGCCCCGCAGCGGACTGCGCCAGAACCCGGCGCGGAACGGGCCCGGCGGTGGGTGCCGCTCGACGGTGCGCCAGCCGCGCGCAAACGACCTGCGGACTCGCGAGCCTCCGTCACCTGCCACCCGCACTCCCTTGCCCGTGCCACGCCGTGTCGAACCAGTCGACCACGTCGTGACACGGACGTCCACACGTGGACCGATCGGTCAGAAGTACCTCACCGTCACCCGCTTGGAGGCACGGTGCCACACCAGGCGCCCGCCCTGGAAGTCGCTGGCCCGGCCACCGCGTACGGCGTGCTCGTCGGTGGTGGGAAACCTCAGCCGCCCCTTGGCGCCGCCGAGGTGTAGGTAGCGCTTGAGCACCGCGCCATGGACCTCGTGCGCACCGGTCTCCTTGCTCCAGTAGATGCGCCCGCGGTCGAACACCTGCGCGGCCCCGCCGCGGGTGGCGTACTCGGGGCGCTTCGTGCCACCCACGGCCGACGACTCGCGACCGAGCTTCCGCCACTTGGTGCCGATGGCGGTGGAGGTCGGTCGGAACCAGTGTGAGCGCAGGCCGAAGCTGAATCGCAGGTCGGTGCCGCTGACCGTGACGTCGCCGGACGTGCCGTCGAGCACGACCTGCTCGACCCGTCCGCCCCACCGGCCGTCGCCGGAGCGCTTGACGATGTCGAGCCCGATCAGGCGCCCGATCGCGGGATACCGCGACTCGATCGACGCGGCGCTGATCGTGGTGTGCCAGGTGTGCATCGGGTTGCCGTTCCAGCCGTCCCACGTGTCGCGCCGTGCCCTCAGGTAGGGCAGTCCGCCGTCGGCGCTCCAGCCGCCGGTGGAGGAGGAGAACATCGTCAGCGCGGGCGCACCGTCGTAGCGCAGCACCCGATGGGCGGTGGCTTGGATCGCGGCGTCGCTGCGTGCGTCCTCGGCGTCGGCTCCCTCGTAGACCTGGCAGCTGGTGGTGTCACACATCTGGTAGTAGCGCCGGGGGTTCTCGGCACGCAGCCGGATCGCGTAGGTGCGGGCCGCGACGGCCTGGGATTTCAGCGCCTCGCTGGACCACGACGCCGGCATCTCCCGCGGCACCACACCGCGCAGGTAGTCCTCGAGCTGGAGCACGTTGACGGTGTCGTCGTGGGTCGCGCGCAGCCGGCCGCGGTATGCCTTGGTGACCTCGCCCCCGCTGCCCGGCACCCACAGGTCGACGGTGGCGCCACCGGGCCGGTAGAACTCCGACGACGGGCCGTCCATCTGCCTCCATCGGCGCCATCGACCGTCCTCGTAGCGCTGCACCCACCGGTTCGGGTTGATCCGCCAGCGGCTGATGCCGGCGCGTGCGGGCAGCTCCCAGGCCCGTCGCGCCCCGAGGTCGCGGATGTGCAGGTTCGGCGCCGGCGAGACCTTCACGTCAGCGGTGGTGTCGGCGGTGATCAGCACCCGGAGCGTCCCGCCGCCGCGCCCGATCGTCGTACCGGGGTAGTAGAACGAGACGATCTCCCGCCAGGTCCGACCCTCCCGGGCCGCGCCCTCGGCGCCGTACTGCGACATGCCGATGCCGTGCCCGTACCCGTGGCCGGTGAGGCGGACATCTCGGCGGACGTCGATCAGGTGCGTGCGCGCCGTCGCGACACCCGCGGCGCCGACCACCACGGCCATCGCCAGCAGCCCGACCAGCAGCGCTCTCAGCGTTCTCATTGACTGTCCTGTCCTGTGTGGTGACTTTGCGTTGTCACCTATATCGTCCAAGTAACCGTCGAGATTATGAGCGTGTCGTCTTGACCTTTGCCGACTTTTCGCGCACTATGCGCCACCTTCGACTGGAGCCGCCCCGTAGACTCGGGGCAACCGTGACACCATCGGAGGGCGGCGCCATGGAACTGATCTTCTGGATCGTCTTGCTGGCGATCCTCGGGGGCGTATACCTCTACAGCCGCCGCAACCGGCAGCGAGAGGTCGAGAGCAGGCGCCAGCACGACCTCGCGCTGGTCAAGAAGACCGCCGACGAGGACGTGACGAGGTTCGGTGAGGAGCTGCAAAGCCTCGACACCGACGTTGCCGGCCACGACCTCGACGCGCCGACGCGGCAGGACTACCAGCGTGCCCTCGACTGCTACGAGCAGGCCAAGGAGTCACTCGCGGCGGTCACCCGCTCCGAGGAGATCCAACACGTCACCGAGGTGCTCGACGACGGGCGCTACGCGGTGGCCTGTGTCGGGGCCCGGCTGTCTGGCGCCGCGCTCCCGCAACGTCGCCCGCCGTGCTTCTTCAACCCGGCACACGGGCCATCGTCGCGGGACGTGCAGTGGGCGCCGGCCGGTGGGCAGCTGCGCGACATCCCGGTCTGCGAGGCCGACGCCGAGCGGGTCGAAGCAGGCGTCGAGCCGGACATCCGCACGGTGATGAACGGCCCGCGCCGGGTGCCGTACTGGCAGGGTGGCCCCGCCTACTCCCCCTGGGCGCAGGGCTACTTCGGCGGCTACGCCATGCAGGGGCTGCTGCCCGGTTTGCTGATCGGCTCGATGATGACCGGCGGCTGGGGCTACGACGACCCGGGCGGGTACGGCGGCGACGGGTTCGACGGCGGTGGCGGTGACGGCGGCGGATTCGAGGGCGGCGACGGCGGCTTTGGTGACGGCGGTGGCTTCGGTGACGGCGGTGGCTTCGGTGGCTTCGGTGGCGGGTTTGACGGCGGCGGCTTCTGACCGCAGATCTCGGCCGGCAGGTTCCTCACCTAACGGCGATCTCGTCGACGGCCGGGTCCGCGCACGATGAGGGCGGCACCGACGAGCACACCCAGCAACCCCCACAGGTCGGCGAGCACCAGCCCGTGACCGTGGCTGACCTTCCACAGCACCGGACCCTCCGGCCGGACATCGAGATAGAGCCACAGCACCGACAGCCCGACCAGCAGCAGCGACGCGAGCCGGGTCCACCGGATACCGGCAGCACCGAGGAGCACCATCGCGGCGCCCAGCGCGAGCATGACCACCCAGGGCCTCAGCGACTCTGCGGCGTGCGGAGCAGGCGAGCGGCCTCGGCGATCGAGCCGGAGATCGACGGATAGACGGTGAAGGCGTGCGCCACCTGGTCGGCGGTGAGCGTCGCCGCGACCGCGAGCGTGATCGGATGCACCAGCTCGCTCGCGCGCGGCCCCACCACCACCCCGCCGACCACGGTCCCGGTGCCGGGGCGACAGAACAGCTTGACGAACCCGTCGTGCACGCCCTGCATCTTCGCCCGCGGGTTCCCGTCGAGCGGCAGCAGCACCGACACGGCCTCGATGTCGCCGGCATCGACCGCTTGCTGGGAGCAGCCCACGGTGGCGATCTCGGGTGAGGTGAAGACGTTCGACGACACCTGCGTGAGGTCGAGTGGCTGGACGGCGTCACCCAGCGCATGCCACATCGCGATGCGCCCCTGCATCGCCGCCACCGAGGCCAGCATCAGCACCCCGGTGCAGTCGCCGGCCGCGTAGACGCCGCGCGCCGTCGTGCGGGAGACCCGGTCGACCGTGACGAAGCCGCCGTCGTCGACCTCGACACCGGCCGACTCCAGCCCCAAGTCGACGGTGTTGGGCCGCGAGCCGACCGCCAGCAGACAGTGCGAGCCGGTGACCTCGCGGCCGTCGGTGAGCCGCACCCGCACGACCTCCTCCGCACCGCCGGCACGGTCGGCACGGTCGGCCCCGGCAGTATCGCGCCACACCGACTCGGCGCGCGAGCGCGCGAGCACCGTCATGCCGCGACGCTTGAAGACATCCTCGAGCACCTCCGCGGCATCGGCGTCCTCACCCGGCAGCACCCGGTCGCGGGATGAGACCAGCACCACGTCGGCACCCAGGGCGTCGTACGCGGACGCGAACTCCGCGCCGGTCACCCCCGACCCCACCACGATCAGCCGCTCGGGCAGCTCCTCGAGATCGTAGACCTGCTCCCAGGTGAGAATGCGCTCACCGTCCGGTGCCGCCGTCTCGAGCACGCGGGGACGGGCGCCGGTGGCCAGCAGCACCACGTCGGCGTCCACCCGCTCGACGCCGCCGTCCGCCAGCTGCACCGACACGCTGTGCGGGCCGTCGAGCCGGCCCGTTCCGCGCAGCACGGTCACACCGTCCCGCTCGACCTTGCGGGAGATGTCGGTCGACTGCGCCGTCGCCAGACCCAGCACCCGCTGGTTGACCGTGGACAGGTCGACACCCACTGCGTCGGACGGGTCGAGGGCAGCGCCGTCGCTGCCGAACCGCGCACCCAGCTCTGCCGAGCCGCGCGTCTCGGTCATCAGGTCCGCGGTGGCGATCAGCGTCTTGCTCGGCACACAGTCGGTGAGCACGGCGGAGCCGCCCAGCCCGTCGCGGTCGACGACCGTGACGGTGGCCCCCAGCTGGGCGGCGACGAGCGCTGCCTCGTATCCACCGGGCCCACCGCCGACAATCACTACCCGAGTCACGTCGCCCATTGTTGCGCATCACCCTCGGCATCACGGCCGCCGACTGAGATAGCCTGCCTGACCGTGCCGCTGTACGCCGCCTACGCATCCAACCTCGACCCCGCGCGGATGGGTGAACGCTGCCCGCACTCGCCGCTGCGTGGCACCGGCTGGCTGGCCGGCTGGCGGCTCACGTTCGGCGGTGAGGACTTCGGCTGGGACGGTGCACTGCCCACGGTGGTGGAGGCACCGGGCGAACAGGTCTTCGTGGGGCTGTACGACGTGACGACCGACGAGCAGCGGCTGGACGAAGCCGAGGGCGGAAGCCGGCGGCTGTATCGCAAGATCCGGGTGCGGGCGCACACCCTCGACGGCGAGCGGGTCGCGTGGACCTACGTGCTCGACGCCTATGAGGGCGGGCTGCCCTCGGCCGGCACGCTCGGGTTGCTCTCCGAGGCCGCCGCCGCGGCCGGAGCTCCCGACGACTACGTGGCCGACCTACGCAACCGTCCCTGCCGTTCCTTCGGGCTGTGACCGGTGAACGATGGCCCTGCAGATGCCCGGGCATGATCGGCGCACGCCACCGAGGCGATATCGTCCGGCGGGTGACTGACGAAGCAGAGTTGCGCGAATCCGGCCGGGACGCGGCCGAGCGCGCCGCCGCCCGCCTGGCCGAGCTCTCCGGTGTGGACCAGCACGACATCGCGCTGGTGATGGGATCGGGATGGCTGCCGGCCGCCGAGGCCCTGGGCGAGACGGTCTCCGAGGTGTCGACGACCGACCTTCCCGGCTTCGCCCCGTCGTCGGTCGCCGGCCACGCGGGCAGGATCCGGTCGGTGCGCGCCGGCG
>DASSKO010000121.1:0-8678 GCA_035690425.1 Nocardioidaceae bacterium | reverse complement strand
GTACGAACCGGGCGATGACGTCCCACCGCCCCGGCTCTGCGAGCACGACCGTCGACCGGCTCCGCACCCTTCTCGTGCGCCAGGTGCCCGAGAAGGTGGGTGGGCGTGCCCGGCTGAAGGTGATCGCGCTGCTGGCCTGCGTGCTGGCGCTGGAGTCCGCCGACGCGGCGACGATTGGGGCCACCGCGCCGCAGCTGGAGGCGTCGCTGAACATCGGCAACACCCAGGTTGGCCTGCTGGTGTCGGTGTCCACCGGGATCGGGGCGGTCGCCACCCTCCCGGCCGGGTCGCTGACCGACCGGGTCAACCGGACCGGCCTGCTCGCCGGGGCGATCGTGCTGTGGTCGGCCGCGCTGGCCGTCGGTGGGCTCTCCCCGTCGTACACCATGCTGCTGCTCACCCGCGTCGCGCTCGGCGCCATCGTGGCCACAGCCGGCCCGGCCGTGGCGTCGCTGACCGGTGACTACTTCCCGGTCTCCGAGCGGGGCCGGGTCTACGGTTTCGTGCTCAGCGGCGAGCTGGTCGGCGCCGGCGTCGGGCTGCTGGTGTCCGGCGACATCGCCGCGGCCCTGTCGTGGCGGTTCGCGTTCTGGGCGCTGGCGCTGCCCGGGCTGGCGCTGGCCTGGGTGATCTGGCGACGCCTGCCCGAGCCGGCTCGGGACGGGAGCTGGCGGCTGCCGTACGGCGCGCAGCGGATCCGGCCGCACAAGCGGGCCGACGACAAGACCGTCGACCAGCAGGAGCCGGTGGAGGACAACCGGGCCGGCCAGCAGGTCCGCGAGCAGGGGGTCGACCCGCGTCCGGACCTGGTGCTGCACGACGACCCGACCCGCAAGTCGCTGTGGTGGGCGGTCCGGTACGTGCTGCTGATCCCCACCAACCGGGTCCTGATCGTCTCGTCGGCGCTCGGCTTCTTCTTCTTCTCCGGGCTTCGCACGTTCGCGGTGGTGTTCCTGCGCGGCCGGTACGACCTGGGCCAGGGCACCGCCAACATGCTGCTGTTCATGATCGGGCTCGGCGCCATCGTCGGGGTGCTGGCCGGTGGCCGGATCGCCGACCGGCTGCTCGCGCGGCATCGGGTCTCCGCTCGGCCGGCGATCGCCGGGATTTGCTTCCTGCTCGCAGTCGGGCTGTTCCTGCCTGGCCTGTCCACGACCGTCCTGGCGATCGCGGCGCCGCTGTTCTTCCTGGCCGCCGCCGGGCTCGGTGGCGCCAACCCGCCGCTCGACGCCGCCCGGCTCGATCTGATGCCCGGCCGGCTGTGGGGCCGCGCCGAGGCGGTGCGCACGGTGCTCCGCTACGGGCTCGGGGCGGCTGCGCCCGTGCTGTTCGGCCTGGTGTCGGCCTGGCTGGGCGGCGCCAGCGAGCGCGATATCTCCGCGCACACCGCCGGGCAGGGCGCGGTCAGCGCGCAGGCAGCGGCCGGCCTGGCCGACGCGTTCTCGATCATGCTGCTGCCGCTGCTGGTGGCCGGGCTGCTGATCGTGTTCTGGGCGCGGCGCACGTACCCACGTGACGTCGCCACGGCAGTCGCCTCCGACGAGGCAGTCCGAGAGACGGAGGAGGCGCGGACATGACCGACACCACGCAGCAGGACGAGGACAGATCCAGCGAGGAGCACCGGTCCCTGAGCTGGCCGGAGCGACGGCTGCTCGTGCTGCTCGGCGTGCCCGCGCTCGGCCTCGCGTTCACGATCTCGGTCACCTCGACGTACGTTCCCGTCCTGGTCCAGCAGATCTCCGGCCCCCTGATGGTCGGCCTGCTGGTCGGCGGGGAGGGGTTCTTCGGCATCTTCGTGCCGGCGATCGTCGGCGGGCTGGCCGACCGGCACCACACCGTCGGAAGCCGACTCGCCTGGATGGTGGCCAGTGGTGTCCTGCTGTGCCTGGCCGTGGCCGCGGTCGGTGTGCTGGGCATCGCCCGGGCCGGCCTGTGGGGCTTCGCCGTCGCGCTGTGTGTCTTGTACATCGGCTACTACGCCTTCCTCGCGCCGTACTGGGCGCTGTACCCCGACCTGGTCCCCGATGAGGCCAGCGGGCGGTCCCGCAGCGCGGAGAGCAGCTTCCGGGTTACCGGGGTGGGCCTGGCCCTGATCGGTGGCGGTCTTCTGCTGTCGGTGTCAGCCGGGCTGCCGTTCTTCGTCGCGGCGCTGCTGATGCTGGTCGTCACCGCGGCGCTGGTCTACGGGCTGCGCAAGCGGCGGAAGGATGAGGTCGAGAACAGCCAGGATTCCGGCCTTCATGCCGTCGGCGCGATGCGCGAGCTGCTGCAGGACCGGTCCATCGTGATGCTGATGATCGCCAACGGCTTCTGGAACTTCGCGCTGGCCGCGTTGCGCGCGTTCGTGGTGCTGTTCTTCACCGTCGGGCTGGGCAAGCCGTCGTCGTTCGTGGCCACGCTCATCTTCCCGCTGGTCGCGGTGGGCATCGCGATCGCCGCGCCCACCTCCGGCTGGCTGGCCGACCGGTTCGGGCACGTCCGGCTGCTGACCGGGGCGCTGGTGGTGTACGGCGGGTGCATGGCGATCCCCGGTTTCCTGCAGGCCACCTGGGTGGCCGGGCTGATCCCGGTGGTGGCCGCCGGTGCGGCCACGGTGATGACGCTGCCGCTGTCGATGCTGATGCGGCTGCTGCCCGAGGAGCGGCACGGCGCCGCATCCGGGCTGTTCGGGATCAGCCGCGGGGTCGGCGGCACGCTGGGCCCGCTGGTGGCCGGCACCGGGATCCTGCTGCTGGCGCCGGTGCTCAAGTCGACGCAGGGCTACGCCGCGATGTGGTACGTGTGCTCGGCTGCCCTGCTGGCCAGCATCTTCTTCGTGCGCCGGCTGGCGAACGACGACCGACTCTGACCCTGCCAAGACTTGTACCGCGCACACGAATTGACCGAGTCAACGAATTTGCGCGAGAGTGGCGGACGCAGAGCTCGTGATCGCCACCCCGGCGAACCGCCGACCCGACGAGGGGAACCACATGGACACCGCCGCGTACGTCATCTTCGCCATCGCGATCATCACCGTCGGCTGGCTCGCCTACACCGAGGCCTGCAAGAAGAAGTAACCGACGACGCTCAGCGGGCGCCGAAGTTGCCGAGGCCGTGCTCGAGGAGGTCGAAGGCGGCGTCGACGAGGGCGGCCTGGTCGCGGCGCACCCGGTCGATGTCCTCGCCGTCGACCATGCGCCGCAACGCGGTCTCGAAGATGGCTCCGACCGCGGCGGCGAGCTGGCCGGCGGCCAGCCGGGACATCAGCGGGTCGCCGGTCTCACGGGCGAGCACCTCGGAGATGACGGCCTGCAGCTCGAGGGCCTGCTCGTGCAGCCGGCTGAGAAGCGCCGGACTGGCGGAGATGATCTCCCAGCATCCGGCGATCCCCTCGACCGCCCCGGACAGCTCATGGTGGGCGTCGAGGAGCTGGTGCTGGTAGCGACGCAGCGCCGTGGTCACTGACTCCCCCGGCGCCCGCCCGGCCAAAGCCCGTTCGACGTCCCGGAGCTGGTCCGCGTGCCGGTCGAGGAAGAGATCTTCCTTGCGGGGAAAGTAGTTGAACACCGTCATCTTGGAGACGTTCGCAGCCTGAGCGACCTCGGCGACGGTGACGTTGTCGAACCCGCGGGCAGCGAAGAGCTCCTTGGCCACGTCCGCGAGGTGGCGACGGGTGGCTTGCTTCTTGCGTTCGCGCAGTCCGGACGTCGTCATGCCGAGAAACTCTACTGCATCCAAGAATTGACTCGGTCCACTCTTTACACGACACTTGGCAGACCGCCAGCACGTCGTCGCCGTGGCGGCGTCGCGAGCATGCACAACGGTCACGACCGGAAGGAGCACCGTGCCAGAGACCGGGGGAAGCCAGCTGTCATGCGTGGGCCCGCACGCGGAGATGTTCTTCTCAGAGGAGCCGCCTGCGGTCGAGCACGCGAAGCAGCTGTGCCGCACCTGCGCTGGGCGCAGGGCCTGCCTGGCGGGTGCCCTGGAGCGGCGCGAGCCCTGGGGCGTGTGGGGTGGCGAGCTCTTGCAGGCGGGTGCGATCATCCGCCACAAGCGACCCCGCGGAAGGCCGCCCAAGGATCTCTCCATCGCGTGACGAACGGCAGTGCGAGCAGCACCGGCCGGGATCACCCCAGGTAGCGCTCGACCTGTTCGCCCGACCGGGTCGCAGCCAGATCCGGTTCCTGGCCACTCTCCCGCAAGGCGCGGCGCTGTCGCAGTAGATCCCAGCAGCGGTCGAGCTCCACCTCCAGAGCCTGCAACCGCTGGTGCTCGGTGTCCGCGCTCAGTTCGTCGCGTTCCCGACGGGCCCGCAGCTCATGCTCTTCCTGGACCAGCGCCTCGATGCGCGCAAGCACATCCGAATCGGACGTCATCGGCGGATCGCCTCCTCGACGGGAAGGTCTCGCAGACCAGGAGGCGACGATATCCCGCAACTGTCGCGGGTGCCAGATGCGCTGGACGAGGCAGGACACAGGCCGCGGGCGCCGTACCCAGGCTCAGGGTGATGCGAGCCCGAAGGGCTGCGCTTAGATGAGGGATGTGCTCGGGATGCAGCGGCAGTCGCGCTGGGTCTCCTCCACCGACGAGCCGATCACCCCGAGCCGCAAGGGCGTCACTTTCGCTTCGTCGGGTGGATCTTGTCGGAGAAGGTCTCGTCGGCCTTCTTGCTGCGCTTCTCGGCGCGCTTCTCCTTGATGGACTTACCCGATTTCTCGGACATGCTCTGCCGCGGCGACTTGTCGCCCATGGGGCACGCCTTTCAGAGGAAGCCTGAACGGCTTCGGGTTCCCGATACTACGCTCTCGCACGCGACACCGGTTCGGCTCGGCGCGACCGAGCTGGCGCTGCCGCAACTGCCAGCGTTCGCGGCCCCCGCGAGGATCGCGCCCATCGCGACTCTCCATGTACGGTCCGGCTCTATCCAGGCAGTCAGGGTCGTCAACGCACCAGTACGAAAGGGCTTGGTCGCACTCGGCCGGTTGCGCGGGAGATGCTCGGCCGGGTCGTCGCCGCCCTAGCTTAGTTGGCCCCTGCCGTCGGTAGGGGCCGAGTCGGTGGAGTGCTCCACCCTCGGGCCGCTCGCGCCGCGACGCTGTGGGGCCGCCGGGAAGGCGTAGGCTCGCCTCAACCAGAACAAGGCCTCGTGTGACGTCGGACAGGGCGCCGCAATGCGGATTAACGCTTTCGACGACCTCCACAGGAAGCCAATAATGAACGGCACTCCCGCTCCTGAACTCGACAGTCTCCTGCTGTCCTGCTGCCGGGCTACCGGCCTTGACGGTGCCGGGGTCTCCATCGTGGACGGTGACGGAACCCGAGAGCCGCTGTACGCCTCCGACGAGGTCGCCACCGTGATCGAACGCCTGCAGCTGACCCTCGGCGAGGGCCCCTGTGTCGAGTTAGCCAGGACGGGCACGCCGGTACTCGTGGCCGACCTCACCGATCCACGAGACGTTCTGCCCCGTCGCTGGCCGGTGTTCCGGAGTGAGGCGACGAAGGCGGGAGCACGCGCGATCTTCGCTTTCCCGATCCGGATCGGTGCGATCTGGCTCGGAGCGGTCGATTTCTACCGTCAGACGCCTGGCCCGCTGGGTCATCGAGAGGTCAGCACGGCGCTGTCCTGGGTCGACGAGGTGGGACTGGCCGTGCTGGAGGCTCCTAATTACTACGGCGACCCTGAGGCACCCATCACCGCCAGCATGCTTGTCCACCGGGCCGCCGGGATGGTGATGGCCCAGCTCAACAGCAGTATCGAGGAGGCCATGATCCGACTGCGTGCCACCGCCTTCGCCGACGGCCTGACCCTCAACGAGCTGGCCGCCCACGTGGTCAACGGCCGCCGACGCTTCTCGAAGGAGCCCCAATGAACCACCCGCGGGCCGCGCACCCGAGCACTCAGACCGGGCGAGACACGCTGCTCGCTGAACGGTTCGCGATGCTCGCCGACACGCTGGTCGACGACTATGACGTCGTCGACCTCCTGGACCACCTGGTGAACACCTGCGTGGAGCTGCTCGCCGTCGCCGAGGCCGGCCTCCTGCTCAGCGACCTGCGCGGCAGCCTCCATCTCATGGCGTCCTCGAGTGAGGCCACCAGGCTGCTTGAGCTCTTCCAGCTCCAGAGCCAGGAGGGCGGCCCGTGCCTGGAGGCCGTCCGAACCGGCCAGCCCGTCACCGTGGGGGACCTCGCGACCAACAACCGGTGGCCACGCTTCGCCGAGGCTGCTCGAAGCGTCGGGTTCACCTCCGTGCATGCGGTACCCATGCGCCTTCGTGATGAGACGATCGGCGCACTGAACTTGTTCAACAAACCGGGGCCGCCGCTCGGCCTCGCGGACCAGCGGATCGCCCGCGCACTGACCGATGTGGCCACCATCGGAATCCTCCAGCAGCGCGGCATCCACCGCGCCTCGATCCTCGCGGAACAGCTCCAGAATGCACTGAACAGCCGGATCGTGATTGAGCAGGCCAAGGGGCTCCTCGCCGAGTCCGGCCAGGTCGACGTCGACACCGCCTTCGCCGCGCTACGCGTCTACTCCCGCAACAACAACGAGAAACTCAGCCTCGTCGCGCACTCCCTGGTCCGCAGGACGCTGCCGACGAGCGCTGTCCTCGAGCCTGGCCGAGGGGTCACGGGTTGAGTTGACAGCCTGAGCACCCACCGGGCGATCCAAAGGCGCCCGGGTGGCGAAGGACGCCCACACCGACTTGGAGCCGGAAGCGCCGGTGCTGGCAGATGAAGTCGCGAGCCTTCGACGCGCTCACGGGCTCGGCCGAGAGAATGGTCTCGTGTGAACGGCATCTCGGCTGCGCGAGAGGTAGCGATGAGGTCTTCCCCGCCCGTCGTGCACTAACAGATGCGCCCATCCAGGCAAGTGGGTGCACGTGGGCGTCAGGGCCCCTACTCGGCTCGGCGGCCGATCGCCTGGGCGGTGCACTCTGCGCGGACTGGCTGATTCCCAGCCCAGTAGCTCTCGACTTACGTGCGGAGGAGTTCACGCATACTGTCCGGTCCGAGCACCGGGCGGCGCCTCGGCATCAGAATCCACGATGACTGCCGTAGCAACTAAGCGCCACGCGACCACGAGCGTGACAATGGCGCCGGTTTGGGAGTCCACGACCGAGAGATGGCTGGTCTCGTCACGTCCAACGCGAGCGATCTCCGCCAGGACCTTGTCGTGTCCACCGCTCGGGATCTGCCAACGCTGCGTCCACCCACTCCCGTAAAGCATCAGGTATGCCACTCCGCTACCTACCGTCCCGCTTCGGTCTGCGCCGCAACGACGCTTGCATGGGTGCCTGCGTAAGTTGACGTCCGGTCACCGGGATCGCTGAACTCCAGCCGCCAGCCGACCACGGCCCGCATGATTCGCCAACGACGACCGTCCCTGCCAACGCCCGTATAGGTTCCTTCGTGGAAACTGAACTCAATCACGTCGCCCCCCGACCGACCCTCCGGCTCGAACCAGCCAACGGTCGTAACCCCTCACCACGACACCCACCCTCTGAAGCCAACCGTGAAGCCTCCGACGAGACCAGTCATGGGCTGGAACTTTGACGATACGCGCACCACGGCCCTACCGCAGTCTTCGATGAGCCTCTGGACTGGAGAGACGCGGCGAAGGGGCACCCCCCTTGTCTGGCGCCGTGTAGCCCTCGGGAGGTGGGGGTCCGTGAGCCAGCCCACTCCGGGGACATCGAGGCAGCCGCAGGCTGTTGGGCTACCAGAGGCTACGGGGCAGGTCGGCAACAAGCGTCTCGAGGTCGCCGTGGGTCAACGCGGCGTACGCCGCCGTCACGCGCTCCTCGAACTCCGCCATCGTGATCCGCCCCTCCGCGACCGCGCGTTCGAGCCTCTCCACCACTGCCTCGCGCTCGGCGTTCGAAGCGCGGAGGTTTCGCTGCATCACCACCACCCGGCTTCCGACGTCCGCCAACCAGCATAATCCGCGGGGTGGCGCCTCCCGAACGCTCGGCGGCAGCCGTCAAGCCGGCGGCGGCCGTCAAGCCGGCGGCGACCAGACAACGAAGGTTGAAAGCCGGAAACGAGGTGTAGTGTCGACAACGCCGGGGGCACTTCGTACACGGGCATCAGAGCCCTCGTCGTCTCCGGGATCGAATGTCCCGCATCGCGGGCCTGGGACGTGTCATGACCGCAGCACTCGTCGCCATCATCATCCTTCTCATCGTCGGCCTGGTCCTGTTGGGCTCGAGCGTCCGGCTCGTGCAGCAGTACGAACGCGGGGTCGTGCTTCGCTTCGGCCGCCTTCTGCCCGCCATCCGCGAACCCGGGCTGCGCCTGATCATCCCCTTCGCCGACCGCATGCGAAAGGTTTCCCTGCAGACCGTGGTGATGGGCATCCCCGCGCAGGGGGCCATCACCCGGGACAACGTCACTCTTACCGTCGACGCTGTCGTCTACTACCGTGTGGTCGACCCGGTCAAGGCGGTCATCAACGTGCAGCAGTACCACATGGCCGTCTCCCAGGTTGCCCAGACCTCGCTGCGATCGGTGATCGGGCGTGCCGACCTCGATACGCTGCTCTCCGATCGTGACCAGATCAACGCCGAGTTGCAGGCCGTCATCGACGCCCCCACCGAAGGGCCATGGGGGCTGCACATCGAACGCGTCGAGGTCAAGGACGTTGCCCTGCCCGAAGGGATGAAGCGGTCCATGTCGAGGCAGGCCGAGGC
>DASSKO010000120.1:0-51702 GCA_035690425.1 Nocardioidaceae bacterium | reverse complement strand
TCACGCACGAGCGTGAGCGCGCCTTCTCGTCCGCGATGATCTACCTGGCCGTGGGACTGACAGCGGCCGCAGTGATCGACCTGTTTGACCTGCCCTGGCTGGGGCTGCTGCAGGACCCACACGTCGTCCAGCGGATCGCCGAAATCACGCTGGTGTTCGCGCTCTTCGCCACCGGCCTTCGGATCCCCCGGGTGAACCGAACTCAGTCCGTTGCGGTCGGGCTGCTCATCGGTGTCGTCATGACCGTGACGGTCGCTGCGGTGGCGGCGTTCGGCACGCTGGCCATGGGGCTGTCGCTCGGTGCCGCGATCATCCTTGGTGGCATCCTCGCACCGACCGATCCCGTGCTGGCCGGTGGTCTCGGCGCCGCGCCGCCGCTCGAGTCCGACGGTGAGCAGGGTGACGGCCCCATCGCCCTCAGCGTGGAGTCCGGGCTCAACGACGGCGTCGCCGGTCCGTTTGTGCTGCTGGGCGTCTTCGTCGCCCAGCATGGTGGGACCGGGTGGGTCACCGAGTGGTTCCTCGGCGATGTCGTGTACGGCGTCGGCGTCGCCGTGGTGATCGGTGCGCTGGGCGGCTGGGGTATCTCGGCACTCGCTATGTGGCTGCGCGGACGCGGTCTCGTATCCGATGAGCTCGACGGCTGGGTGGCCATCGGCTCCGCGCTCGCCATCTTCGGCGGCGCGCAGGCCGCCGGCAGCTACGGCTTCATCGCCGCCTTCGTGGGCGGCATCGCCTTTCGGCGCTATGAGAGCGCCGGCCAGTACAGCAAGCGGGTGCACGATGCCGCCGACGTCGCCCGCAACTTCGCCGAGCTCGGTGCCATCCTGCTCTTCGCCAGCATGGTGGACTTCTCCGCCCTCGGCACGCCCGGCATCGCCGGCTGGCTGCTCGTGCCTGCGCTGCTGTTGGTGATCCGCCCATTCACCGTCCTGCTTGCGCTCGCCCCTACCGGGATCCGTCGCAGGGAGAAGCTCTTCCTCGCCTGGTTCGGCGTCAAGGGCATCGCTTCTCTGTACTACCTCGGAGCAGTCGCCGCCCTCGGCGTCCTCTCCCACGACGAGACAGCGACAGTCGTGTGGACGACCGTAGCGGCAGTTGTCGTATCGATCATCGTCCACGGCATGACGGCATCCGGGCTACGCGCACGGCTTCTCACGCCCGCGGGCACCTGAGGCATCGGACCGCGTAGTCCCCGCCGGTCCGGCCGACTGCTTCGGCGCCTATTCCGCTGGGTCATCTGGTTCCGCCTCCCGCTCGCTGAACTTGCGGGCCTGGACGTATTCGGCGACCGCCAGCTCGGCTCCCTCCACGAGCACGTAGAGTCCGGCGGCCACCATGGGCGCCACCGCCCATACGGCGGGGTCCGCGACTCGCGCACCGACCACGTACACGGCTCCCAGCGAGAACAGCACCGACAGCAGGTTTCCCGCCGTACCCAACAACACGACGTCGTCTGGATGGCTCGCGAGTCGTCGACGAAAGCCGTCCGAGGCAATGGCTTCGACGACCGAGATCATCCCCACGGCGCCGAGAGCGAACAACAGCACCTCGAAGGCCGATGGCTTGCCGTGGAACTGCCCGAGCATCCCGTACGCCCCGGTGATCATCACGGAGAAGCCGTAGGCGGACGCATTGTTGACGACAGAGGTGATCAGACCACGGCGGTAGCGAGCGTGAGGCGCGGTGCGGGAGTCAGCCACAGGTACTCATCTCCAGATCTCGACAGAGCTAGTGGTGGCCGTACCCATTGACCGACGTCACGCTTCCTCACATGCGCAGAGGCGTACCGGGTATGAGTGCAGCATGACGAGTCCGCAGGGCCGCCGCAGGCAACCGCATGGAGAAGGTCCGCACCGCGTGCTCGTGGTCTCCGCCGACATGGGGGGAGGCCACAACGCGACTGCGGCGGCGATCGAACAAGAAGTGCATCGGTTGTGGCCGGGGAGCGAGACCCGCCGGGTCGACGCGCTCGACGTGATGGGGCGCGGAGTGGGCCGGCTCTTCCGGGCGATCTACGTCGCCAACGTGGAACAGACGCCGTGGCTGTACGAGTTCTTCTACGCGAGCCTGTGGCGGCATCGCTGGTTCGCGCAGGCATCGAAGCGCTTCACCGGCAGCTGGTGCGGCCGGCTGCTGGCGAGCGAGATCGACCATTTCGACCCCGACCTGGTCGCGTCAACCTACCCGTTGGGCAGTGCCGGCCTGGCGTGGCTGCGTCGGCATCGCGGTCTCGCGCAGCCTACGGCCGCGTGGGTGTCGGACTTCTCGCCGCACCCGTTCTGGGTCTACGCCGATCTCGACATCAACTTCGTCATGCACCCGAGCGCCGTGTCGGCTGCGCGGTGCGCCGAGGCGGAGGCAACCGTCGAGGTCTGCGCGCCGCCCGTGGTCGATGCGTTCTCCCCCGGGGACCGCGCGCGGGCCCGGGACCAGCTCGGCCTTCCGTCCGACACGTTCGTCGTCCTGCTCTCGTGCGGCGCCTACGCGTTCGGGGACATCGCTGCCACTGTCGACGAGCTGCTGGCGTCTTCAGCAGACCTGACCGTCGTCGCCGCGTGTGGGCGCAACGAGGGTGTTCGCCGGCACCTCGAGGGGCTCGGCCTTCCTCGCGAACGGATGCTGGCGCTGGGGTGGACCGACGACATGGCCACGGTGGTCCAGGCTTCCGACTTGGTGCTGAGCAACGCCGGGGGTGCTACTGCCCTGGAGGCCTTCGCCACAGGTGTGCCGGTCATGATGGCACGGCCGATCGCGGCACACGGCAAGGCCAATGCCGAGCTGATGACCACGGCAGGGCTGGCGGAGCTGTGCTCCAGCGACCAGGACCTCGCTGCCCGGCTTCGCTCCCTCACCACGGACCGCGGGGCGCTCGCTGACATGCAGCGCCGCACCCGCGAGTACGCCGCAGGCGCAACCGTCGACATCGGGGTCCGGCGGTTGGCTGACTGCCGCCTGGGCAGGGCCGAGGTGTCGGCACCGACCGCCGCGCGACGGCCTTGGCCCATGCGGGCGTCTGATGCCTTCTTCACCCACGTGGAGACACCACGGACGCGCCAGGAGCTCGGGGCGGTCGTCGAGATCGGACCGACGTCGGCAGGTGCGGCGGTGACCGTCGCTGCGGTACGCCGGCAGCTGCAGGCTCGGGTCGCCGGCCTTCCTCCGGCGCGCCGCGTCCTTCGGCGCCGGCCGCCGGGCTGGGTCCTGCGCGACGAGGTAGACGTCTGCCCCCGTATCGTGGCGCACGAGCTCGCCGCGGGAGCGACCGCCGCGGACATCAGCCAGGCGCTCGGAGACTTCTGGTCCCGCGGCCTCCCAGCTGACGAGCCCGCGTGGCAGATCCTGTTCATCCACGGACCCGATCGGCACGAGAGCCAGCTGGCGGTCAAGATGCACCACTCGATGGGAGACGGCATCTCGGCACTCGGGCTCCTCGACCGTCTCCTCGACCCGCTGCCCGGGGACCCGCTGGTCGAGCGCAGGCCGGCGCCCGTGCGGCGGCGGCGCAGGTCGGGTCCTAGGCAGGTCGTGCGCGGTCTCGGCCATCTCGCCACCCGGGGAACTGCGCCGCGGCACCCGCTCAACCGGCAGCCGACGACCGATCAGCGCCACGTGGTCACGGTGGACTTCCCGGCGGCGGAGCTGCAACGCCTGGCGAGGGACCACGACGTACACCTGCACGAGTTGGTGGTCGCGCTGGCCGCTGACGCGCTGGATCGCGTACTACGCCCGGCCGGGCTGCTCACCGACGGCAAGCCGCTGCGCGCCATGGTCCCGGTCACCACCCGGCTGCCTCGGCTCGACCGGATCTTCGGCAACTGGACCGGCTCCTTGGCGCTCGACCTGCCGATGGGCCCGATGCCATTGGCATGGCGGTCCGCAGCGGTACGCCGGGAGGCGCGGCGGCGGGCCCTACGGGGCGAGGCGCTGGCTGCCGCAGTGGTCATGCGGGCCGCTGGTGCACTCCCGGCGCCAGCGCACCGGGTGCTGGCGAGGCTGGCCTACCACCGCAGGTTCTTCAGCACCGTGGTCTCCTACATGCCCGGGCCGCGCAGACCGCGGGAGTGCGCCGGCGGCTCGGTACGGGCCATCTACCCGGTGCTGCCGTTGCCTCCGGGCGTGCCGATCACTGTCGGGGCCGTGGTCGCCGGTGGGGTTGTCGGCATCGGCGTGGTGGTCGACCGGGGCGTCGAGGTCAAGCCGACCGACATCGAGGGCGCGTTGCGCAGCGCCTTCCTCGATGCCCGTGAGAGTGTGGGATCGGAGACCGGGTCGATGCTGCAGAACGGCTGAGACGGGAGGCTGAGATGGGCAGCCTTGGTTGGGTGCTGGCGATCACCGCCGCACTCGCGGCGGCCGCGGCATTCGGGGGCGCCGGCGTGCTGCAGCACCGTGCTACGCATCAGGCCGAGACCGAGCGTCCGCTGCAACCGCGACTGCTGCTGTCGCTGATCCGGCTGCGCCCGTTTCGTTCCGGCGTGCTTCTCGGGGCCGCCGGCTTCGGTCTGCAGGTCGTCGCCTTGAACTTCGGGCCGCTGATCCTGGTCCAGCCACTGCTGGTCACCGGAGTGCTGTTCTTCCTCGCCTTCGGGTCAGTGCTGGATCGGCACCGCCCGGACGGGTGGATCGTCGCCGGCGCGCTGCTGGCGCTGGTGGGGTTGTCGTTGTTCCTGCTCGTTGCGCAGCCCTCCGGAGGCACCGGAGACCTCGAGATCCGCGACGCGCTTCCCCTCGGGCTGGCGCTGCTGGGTGTGGTCGCCGTCTGCCTGCTCGTGGCCTCTCGCCTCGTCGCGGAGTTGCAGGCGGTGCCGCTCGCTGCCGCTACAGCCGTGTGCTACGGCCTGACCGCGGGTCTGGTGCGCAGTCTGACCTCCCCCGGGGTCAGCGGTCAGCTGTGGGACCGGTGGGAGCTCTACGCGGTCGCGGTGGTGGGTCCCGCCGGCTTCCTGCTCAACCAGAACGCCTTCCAAAGCGGGATGCTCGGAGCGGTGGCCACGGCCACGATCACGGTCGGGGACCCGATCGTCGCCATCGGCGTCGGCCTGTTGTGGCTGGGTGAGTCCGTCGCCACCGGTCCTGTCGTCATCGCCTGCGAGGTGCTCACGCTGATGACCATGGCCGCCGGGATCTGGCTGCTGGCCGGCCGTGCGCAGACCCTGGCCGAGGGCATGCGGGCAGGTCCCGCTCCGGCGGGCAAGCCCGCATGAGGATCGACGGCGCGACCGCACTCGTCACCGGCGCCTCCTCGGGTATCGGACGTGCGACGGCGCTCGAGCTGGCCTCGCGGGGCGCTCGGCTGCTGGTGTGCGGTCGCGACCGGCGGCGCCTGGACGCCGTCGCGCGCAGCACCGGGGCCGAGGCATTCGTCGTCGACCTCGCAGACCGCGGCCAGACCGACGGCCTCGCTCAGGACCTGATGGACCGCCCGCCGGTGGACCTTGTCGTGCACAACGCCGGCATCGGCATGTCCGGCGCAGCCGAGAGCGCAGACCAAGCCGACATAGACGGGCTGCTCGCGGTGAACGTGCTCGCGCCGATGCGATTGACCCAGGCCGTGCTGCCCCGCATGCGCGCCCGCGGACAGGGCCACCTGGTCTTCGTGTCCTCCATCGCCGGAGTGCTCGGTGTGCCGCAGGAAGCGCACTACGCCGCGTCCAAAGGGGCAGTCACGCTGCTGGCGGCGAGTCTGCGCGACGAGCTGGCCCACAGCGGGATAGGCGTCACCACGGTGATTCCCGGGGTCGTCCGCACCAGCTTCTTCGAGCGGCGCGGCGAGCCGTACCAACGGGCCTCTCCTCGCCCGGTCAGCGCCGAGCTGGTCGCGCGCAGACTCGTGCGAGGTGTGGAGAGAGAGCTGTCGGAGGTCGTCGTGCCCGGGTGGCTGCGGGTGCCGATCGCGTTGCACGCGACCGCCCCGCAGCTCTACGCCCGGCTGGCACGGCGCTGGGCCTGAGCCGTCTTCCCCGTCAGCGGACGGCGGCCCGAACCGACTCTCGCAGCGAACCCATCGTGGCCAGCACCGCCGTGGGCTCGTAGCCGCAGTGCGCCATGCAGTTCGCGCACCGCTCGTCGCGTCCGCGTCCGTACGCCTCCCAGTCGGTGGTCTCCACCAGCTCCTGGTAGGTACTGGCGTACCCGTCGGCCATCAGGTAGCAGGGCTTCTGCCATCCGTACAGGGAGTAGCTGGGGATCCCCCACGCCGTACACCCGAAGTCGACGCTGCCTTCCAGGAAGTCCAGGAACAACGGTGAGTGGTTGAGGCGCCAGCGCTTGCGGTTGCCGCCGGCGAACGCCTTGCTGAACAGCGCTCGGGTCTCCTCCACGCCGGGGAAGTGATCCTGGTCCGGCGCCTTCTCGTACGCGTAGGCCGGTGACAGCATCATCTCGTCGACCTTGAGGTCGTCGTTGAGGAAGTCGAGGACGTCGATGACATTCTGCGGCGTGTCGTTGCTGAAGAACGTCGAGTTGGTGGTCACCCGGAACCCGCGGTCCTTCAGCCACCGGATCGCCTCGACTGCCTCGTCGAAGACCCCTTCCTGGTTGACCGACTCGTCGTGCCGCTCCCGCAGACCGTCCATGTGCACGGTGAAGGCGAAGTACGGCGAGGGGCGGAAGTCGAACCGCTCCCACCACTTGCGCACCAGCATGGCGTTGGTGCACAGGAAGACGAACTTCTTCCGTGCGACGAGCTCGTTGACCAGCCGGTCGATCTCCGGGTGCATCAAAGGCTCACCGCCGGCGATGGAGACCATCGGGGCGCCGCACTCGTCGATCGCCTCGAGCGCCTGCTCCACGGGCATCCGGCGACGCAGCTCGTCGGCCGGCTGCTGGATCTTGCCGCAGCCGGCGCAGCCGAGGTTGCAGGCGAAGAGCGGCTCGAGCTCGACCAGCAGCGGGAACTTCTCTCGACGCTTGAGCTTCTGCTGCGCCAGGTAGGCGCCAATTCGCAGGGACTGACGTAGTGGCATGCTCATGTCTGACGCACTTCCTTCGGGAGAGTGAAGTGAACTGACTCAGTGGTCACCGAGCGTTCCTGTACATCCACCGGCCCGAGACCGCGGAGGGAACCGACGATCTCGTCGACCAGCGTGGTGGGGGCGGACGCCCCCGCGGTGATACCGACGGTGTCGACCCCGGTGAACCAGTCCAGCTCGACGTCACCCACGTCATCGACGAGATGGGCGGGTTTGCCCATCCGCTGAGCTGTCTCCACGAGTCGCTTGGAGTTCGAGGAGTTGCCGGACCCGATCACGAGGACCACGTCGGCATCGGCCGCGACGGCTCGCAAGGCGTGCTGACGGTTGGTCGTCGCGTAACAGATGTCGTCCGACGCCGGAGCGCGCAACGCAGGAAAGCGTGTCTGCAGCACGTCGACGATGCCCTCGACCTCGTCGGCCGACAGCGTGGTCTGCACCAGGTAGGAGACCTGCGATGGATCCGGGACTGTCACGGTGGCGGCGTCGGTCGCGTCCTCCACGAGCACGGTGTTGCCCGGCCGCTCCCCCATCGTGCCTTCGGTCTCCTCGTGACCGGCATGTCCGATGAAGATGACGGTGTCGCCGCGGTCGGTGAAACGACGCACCTCGGTATGGACCTTGGTCACGAGGGGACACGTGGCATCGATGGCCTGCAACTGCCGGTCCGCCGCCGCCTCGCGCACCGCGGGGCTGACCCCGTGGGCGGAGAACACCGCGGTCGCGCCTTCCGGGACATCGTCGACCTCGTCGACGAAGATCGCGCCGCGCGCCTCGAGGTCACGCACCACGTGCACGTTGTGCACGATCTGCTTGCGCACATACACCGGTGCTCCCCGCTGCCGCAGGGCCAGCTCCACGATGTCGATCGCACGGTCCACACCGGCACAGAAGGACCGCGGGCCGGCGAGCAAGGCCGTCCGCGGGCCCAGGGCTCGCGCCCACGCTTCCAGGGTGGGCGCCAGCCGCGGAAGCACCGCCAGTGCCTGCCGCACCCGAGCCAGCGTGGCCGGCCGGAGCAACGGCTCGCCCGCGGTGTCGGCCACGACACGGACGGCAGCCGACGGTCGCTGGTCGGCCGGAAGTAGCCAGGCGGACTCCATGTCGACGGCCAGCGCTCCCGTGGCGGCAAGCCGAGCACGCTCGGCGCCCGTCACCACATGGCCGGTGCTCACCAGCGTGCCGACGTGCACGCGAAGGCCGGCCGCCCGAAAGCTGGCGGCAAGCAGCGGCGCGCCCGGGCACCGCTGGGGTGAGGTGGCGCCATCGACGTCGTGCACCGCGTCGGCGACGACGATGTCACCGGGTTGCAGGTCGGCGCCCAGCGCTCCGGCGATGCCGACAGCGGCCACGGCCGGGGCATGGGCGAGACCTGCAGACTGAGCCGCCCGCAGTGACCTCGCCCGTCCGACGCCGGTGTGTCTGACCCGGTCGGCGGCCGGCGCGGACATACCCGCCCGTAACGCCCGCGCCTCGACTCGCAGCGGCGTGCAGAAGACCGCTTGCCCGTCACTCATGCAGACCTCCCGCGCCCGACTTCCCCAGAATGCGCCCGAGCGCACTGATCGGGAACACCAGGCGGTACAGGTGGTAGTTGATGTAGAAGTCACCTGGAAACCCGGTGCCGGTGAACTGCGGCTCGTCCCAGCCACCGTCGGACCGCTGGTTGTCGACCAGCCAGGACACGCCACGCGTCGCGGCGGTACCGTCGGCCTCGCCCGCCGCGTGCAACGCGAGCAGCGCCCAGGCGGTCTGGGACGGTGTCGAGTCTCCCCTACCGACCCAGAACGAGGAGTCGTAGGAACGCAGGTTCTCGCCCCACCCACCGTCCTCGTTCTGGTGTGCCAGCAACCACCCGACGGCCCGCCTGATCGACGAGTCGGCGGGCGTCACACCGGCCGCTACGAGGGCCGGAACGACCGCCCCGGTCCCGTAGACATGGTTCGCGCCCCAACGCCCGAACCACGACCCGTCGTCCTCCTGCTCGCGCAGTAGCCACCGGACAGCGCGTTGTGCGCACTCCGACGCCGCCTGGCCCTCCCGCGCCAGCATCTCCAGCACGTGCGCGGTGACGTCCGCGCTGGGCGGGTCGATGACAGCGCCGAAGTCGCAGAACGGCAGCCGGTAGGCCAGTTGGCGGGTGTTGTCGGCGTCGAACGCGCCCCACCCGCCGTCTCGGCACTGCATCCCGGCCAGCCATGCCGTCGAACGTTCGACCGCTGCTTCCAGGTCCGCGCTCGGCTCTGTCCGCCGCAGCGCGAGGACCACCTCGGCGGTGTCATCGATGTCGGCATAACCGTCGTTGTCGAACTCGAAGGCCCATCCTCCCGGCGGTGTGTCGGGACGGCGAACGGCCCAGTCACCGGGTGCGGAGATCTCCTCCTGCAGCAACCAGGTGGCCGCGCTGCGCAGCTGCGGATGGTCCGGTGGCACGCCGGCGTCTCCCAGCGCGACGAGCGAGAGCGCCGTGTCCCACACCGGTGACTGGCAGGCCTCGATCCAGCGCACCTCGTCGTCGCCCTCCCCTTCGACGACAGTGAACCGGTCCCAGCCCGCCAGGCCCCGTGCGAGGACCGGGTGGTCCATCTCGTAGCCGAGGGCGTTGAGCGCCATCAGCGAGTAGACCCACGGTGGCTGGATGCCTCCCCAGGACCCGTCCGCCTCCTGCCGGGCGATGATCCACTCGGCCGTCTGCCGCATCGCGAGCTCGCGCATCGGCCGCACGGGTGAACGCGCATAGGCGTGCAACAGCCGGTCCAGGCCGCGGAAGAAGCGCGATCCGCCGCCCGGTGCGGCAGGTGGGGCGGGCTGGGTGGTCTCCGGTCCGGTCGGCTGGGTGGTCGCCGGATGGCGACGCAGCTCGTCGACGTCGAAGCCGAGATGCCGCCGTGGCCGCAGGGTGCCCAGGATGGTGAGGGGCGCGATCGTCTGGCGTGCCCAGCAGGCGAAGTCGTAAAGGTTCAGCGGCACCCACGGCGGCAGGAACACCATCTCCGGGGGCAGCGCCGGCAGCTCGTCCCAGTCCCACAGACCGAAGAGCGCCAGCCAGATGCGGGTGAAGACCCGCGTGTCCTCGAGGCCCCCCTCGGCGAGTACGGCGTCGCGCGCCCGGAGCATGTGCGGTTCGCCGGGTTCGTCGCCGGCCAGCCGGAGTGCTATGTAGGCCTCTGCCGTCGTGGAGACGTCCGGCGGACCGTCCCAGTACTTCGCCCAGGAACCGTCCGAACGCTGATGGCGCCGGATCCATCGGGCACTGCCCTGGGTCTGCTGCTCGGTGCGCACGCCGAGGAACTGACGCATCAGCAGATCCTCGGCGTCCATCGTCACGTTTGTCTCGAGCAGGCCACGCCACCAGCCCTGCTCGTGCTGCCGGGACAGCAGGTGGTCCACGGCCGCGTCCAACGCACCGGCGACCCGCTCTCGCGACACCGCGGCCTCGGCTGGTGCGCGGGCCAGTGGGCTCGTACCGTCCCGAGGGGCACCGCGGGCGGTCTCCGTGTCCGGCAGCCCGGTGGCCCCGGTCGTGGTCCTGCCCGTGGTCGTGTCCGTGGTCGTGACTGTGGTCGTGTCCGTGGTCGTGTCCGTGGTCGTGTCCGTGGCCATGCCCGCCGTGGTCTCCGTGGTCATCTCAGTGGTCCCTCCCGCTCATCAACCGGATCAGCGCGGCCAGGTGCTCTCTGACGGTGGACGGCAGGTCCAGCCCGTCGAGGGCCTGCACGGCCGCCGCGGACTCCGCGTCCGCCCGCTGCTCGGTCCAGGCCCGGCCGCCGGCCTCCTCCACCAGGACCGCCGCCTGCGCCAGCTCTTGCTCGCTCATCGCGGCGTCGTGTGCGTAGAGCCGCCGCAACTGCTCACCGGCCGGCGTATCCGACGTCAGCGCGGCAACGACCGGGACCGACTTCTTGCGCGACCGCAGATCGGACCACACCGACTTGCCCGTGCGGTCGGGGCTGCCCCAGATGCCCAACAGGTCGTCGTTCAGCTGGAATGCGAGGCCGAGGTGCTCGCCGTACTCGGCCAGACCCAGGGCCAGCTTTCCGGGTGCGTCGACGAGCACGGCACCCAGCGACGCGGAGCAGGCGAGCAGCGCACCCGTCTTGTCGCCGGCCATCTGCAAACACTCGTCGACGGACACCGTGTGCCTGCTCTCGAACGCCAAGTCCGCGGCCTGGCCCTGGATCAGTCTCCGCGTCGTGGTGTTGAGGCACCGCACCGCCCAGGCAACGGTCTGCTCCGGGGCCTGCACCAGAATCTCGTTCGCCAGCGAGAGCATGGCGTCCCCGGCCAGGATCGCGGCGGGCACGCCGAAACGCACCCAGGCCGTCGGTCGGTGCCGTCGCGTCGTGTCCCCGTCCATCACGTCGTCGTGCAGCAGGGAGAAGTTGTGCACGAGCTCGCAGGCGACCGCGGCCGGGACCGCCCGCTCCGCCGGGGCGCCTGCAGCACGTGCCGAGAGAATGGCGAGCGCTGGGCGCAGGCCCTTGCCTCGCCCGGCGCCAGGGCCGCCGTCGGCGTCCCACAGGCCCAAGTGGTAGCCGCAGACAAGGCGGGTCTGGGAGTCGAGGCGATCCAGCGCCGCACGCAGGGCCGGCTCGGTGAAGCGGTACGCGTCGTCGAACATCGATGCCGGGACGGTCGGCGCGGCGCTCCCCGAAACTGTCGTGGTCATGCAGACACCTCACTGTCGAGACGGCGTGTGGTCACTGAGCCGACGGCCCGCGCAGCAGCGAGGCCGCTCAGCACGGCACCTTCGGTCGTGTCGGGCCAACCGGTCGCTGTCCATGCTCCGGCGAGTACGAGGCCCGGCACTTGGGTGGTCGTTTGGGGACGCAGTACTGCTGTACCCGGTTTCTGCCGAAATGTTGCATGTGGTTCTCGAGTGACACAAGCGTCGACCACCTGCGCTGACCGGGCCGCGGGGAAGAGCTGCCGCAGAGCCTCGACGTAGTCGCGGCACAGCGACTCCGTCCGCCGGGTGATCGGCTCGTCGGCAGCCGACAGGGAGACGACCAGATATTGACCGTCCTCGTGGCGTCCGGTGCGGTCGAACACCCATTGCACCGGTGAGTCCACTGCCGCTGCGAAGCGGTGCGTCGTCACGCGGCGGTCGAACCAGACATGCACATTGACGATGGGCGAGGATCCGAGCTGCTGCCACCGGTCGCGGTCGGGTGCGGCCCGGCCAGGTACCAACCGGCTGGCCTGGCGGTGAGGGACTGCCACGACGACGGCAGCTGCGTCGGTCTCCGCGTCGGCGGTGCGGACCACCAGGCCGCTGCCGTGCGTGCCGATCTCCACCACGCGCTCTCCGACACCACAGCGGACCCCGAGCCGTTGCAGGGTGCGGCGAGCGGGCACATCGTGCAGCTGCGACAGCGGCACGCCCGGGACGGCGATGTCACCGCTGCTGTTCTTGTGCAGCAACGCAGTGCGAAACACCCGCGCCGCCAGCGCGAGCGAAGCGTCGTCGGGCGGCAGATTCAGGGCGGCGACGCACAGCAGGGACCACAGCCGGTCGATCGCAGCCTGTCGCTGCCCGTGGCGGCGCAGCCAGCCGCCGAAGCTCTCCACGTCGTTCTCGGGCGCGTCCGGGTCGACCGAATACAGGGCGAGAGCTGCCCGCGTCACCGCCAGCCGGTCGCGCACGGACATCGCGGTGTAGCCCAGGAGCGCGGGAAGCAGATGCAGGGGCGCCGGAGCCGTACGCCCACGCCGGAACGCCGCCGGTGCCGACCCTGGCCGGAGCACCGGTATCGAGAGCCGGTCCTGGATCTCGAGCGCCGAGGCGACACCCATCCGCGCCAGCAGCGCGCGGTGCTGCGCGTAACAGCGCAGCAGCACGTGCTGGCCGGTGTCGACGGTGCGACCGTCGCGGTCGAAGGAGTAGGTCGCACCGCCGAGCCGCGGCCGAGCCTCCAGCAGGCTCACCTCCCAACCGCGGTCGGCCAACTGGAGTGCGGCGGAGATCCCGGCAAGGCCGCCACCCACCACGACGGCGCGCTCTGTCGGCCCCGTCATGGTCTGCCCCGGGTCAACGCGCGTGCAGCGACGGCCGCCTTCGCTCTGGTGGGAAGGGACAGCCGGGTGGCGCGCACCGGCTCTGGGTCGGCGGCCATCCGGCGAAGCAACCGCAAATAGATTCCTGCCATCGCAGCGGTGCACGCGGCGCTGCGGCGGTCGAGCAGCGGCAGCAGGGCGAGGCCGGCCTCGTACCACCGCTCGGCCCGCGCGGCTTGGAACCGGACCAGCGCGGCGAACCGGTCCGGAGGGTCGGCAAGCCGGCCGGTGCGGTCGATGTCGAGGTCGCAGCCGAACCGGCGCAGATCCTGCTGCGGTAGGTAGATGCGCCCGACCAGGCGGTCCTCGCGCAGGTCGCGGAGGATGTTCGTCAGCTGCAGCGCGATCCCCAGGGCGTCGGCCAGCGGCCAGGAGCGGTCGAGGTCTGCGGGGCGGTAGACACCCACCGACAGCCGGCCGACCGACCCGGCCACACACCGGCAGTAGCCGACAAGGTCGTCGAAGCTGTCGTAGCGGTGCACGGTCACGTCTGCCTCACAGCCGTCGATCAGCTCGTCGAACGCGCCCATCGGCAACGGAAACCGCTCGGCGGCGTCGGTGATCGCGACCTGCACAGGGTCGTCGCTGCCAGTTGCCCCCTGCGCGTCGCCGCCGCGCTCGCGGAGGGTGTGCCGCAGCCGGCCGAGCTCCCGCAACTTCTCCGCAGACGGAAGGTCACCGTCGCCGATGTCGTCGATCCGGCGAGCGGTGGCGTACACGGCCGAGAGGGCTTGCCGCTTCGGTGTCGGCAACAGCCGGATGCCGTAGGAGAAGTTACGCGCCTCGCGCCGGGTGATGTCCTCGCAGACCCGGTATGCCTGTTCGGGATTCATCCGGGCCTCCGTACGGCTGCCCACAGCCATTCGCGGGCGATGTGGCGGCCCCGGGGCTTGGGCGCCTTCTCCAGCGGGTCATAGCCGTGCACAGCCAGCTGGGCGGCGGCCGCGCGGCCACCGGCGACGTACCCGGAGACCGCCAGCCGGGCCCATCCCTGCAGGCTCGAGACCAGCGGCGAACCCGCATTGAGCCAGGCGAGCGCCCGGTCGGTCTCGAACGACAGCAGCGCCTGCAGGCCCGGAGTAGCCCGGCGACGCCCGAGGTCGTCCCGGCGTACGCCGAAGCGCCGGAGATCCTCGGCAGGGAGGTAGCTGCGTCCGTTGCCGTAGTCCTCGCCCACATCCTGCCAGTGCTCGAGCAGCTGCAGCGCGGTGCAGATGCGGTCGGAGAGCTCGACGCGGTCATCGCTGGCAGACCCGAAGACGTGCAGCACGATCTCCCCGACCGGGTTCGCCGACAGCCGGCAGTAGTCGAGCAGCTGGTCGAACGTCTCGTAGTGCTGGACCCGCTGGTCCTGCAGGTTCGCCTCGATCAGCCGCAACAGCGGCTGCGCCGGCAGGTGCGTGGCTCGGACCGTGTCGCCGAGCGCCGCCACCACGGGATCGTCGGGTGCCCGCCCCCGATAGAGGCGACGGACCTCCGCGGCCACCTGGTCGAGCGCCTGGACACGGTCTCCGCGGAACTCGTCACCAAGGTCGTCCACGTAGCGCGCATAGTTGTAGACCGCTAACAGATGGTGACGAGTCCGACGCGGCAGTATTCGTAACGCCACCGGAAAATTCTCGGTGGCTGCATGGGCTGAGCCACCTGCGGGCCTGCGCACGGGCATCCCCGCCACGCTATCGGCCGCCGCGAGCCGATCCATCTGCCTCCTTCACACACGAAAGTTCGACGGCCTCATGCGAGCACCGAGTTGTGACGCGGAACGAGCCGCAATCGGCCTGGACGTGGGCTCGCCTGCCCGAGGGCTGCACGGACCGATGCGGCGATGCCGGGGCCGTCCAGACCGTAGTGCGCCAGCAGCTCTGTGCGGCTCCCGTGGGGAAGGAACTCGGTCGGCAGACCCAGCGTGCGGACCGGGACGTGGAGGCCAGCATCGTCGACGAGCTGCGCGATCCGCGTCCCCACGCCGCCTTCCCGCACACCATCCTCCACGGTGACCACCAGTCGGTGCGCGCCCCCCAGCGGCGCCAACGCCGGGTCGACCGGGATCACCCAGCGCGGATCCACCACAGTGCACACGATGCCATCCGTCTCGAGCTCGTCAGCCGCCGCCAGCGCAGCCTCGGCCATCACCCCGACGGCGACGATCAGGACGTCCGCGCCCTGCCTGTCCCTCAGCACATCGATCGCCCCTCGCCGCGCGACGGCGGGCACCGGACTGCCCAGCTTCGCCTTGGGGAACCGTATCGCGGTCGGGCCGTCGTCGGTGTCGACCGACTCGCCGAGCTCGTCCACCAACGTGCCGGGGTCACGCGGCGCCGCAATGCGCATACCCGGCACGATCGCGAGCATCGCGAGGTCCCACATGCCGTGGTGGCTCGGCCCGTCGGGGCCGGTGACACCGGAGCGGTCCAGCACCAGCGTCACGGCCAGCCGGTGCAGCCCGACATCGAGCAATGTCTGGTCGAACGCACGGTTGGCGAACGTCGCGTACAGCGCCACCACCGGGTGCGCGCCGCCCATGGCCAACCCGGCCGCGGAGGTGATGGCGTGCTGCTCAGCGATCCCCACGTCGAAACAACGGCTCGGGAAGCGGTCGGCGAACCGCTGCATGCCGGTCGGGCCGAGCATGGCGGCGCTGACGGCCACGATCTCCGGCCGGTCGGTCCCGAGCGAGACCAGGCAGTCCGCGAACGCGTCGGTCCAGGTTTGCGACGGCGACTGGGCGGGACGCCCGGTGTCGGCCCGGACGACACCCACTGCGTGCATCCGGTCGGCGTCGTCGGACTCCGCCGGTGTGTACCCGCGTCCCTTCGTGGTCAAGCAGTGGACGACCGTCGGCCCCCGCGACGCGCGAGCGCGCCCGAGCGCCGTCTCCAGCGCGTTGACGTCATGGCCATCCACCGGACCCACGTAACCGAAACCCAGCGTACCGAAGAAGGTGCCCGGCTCTGCCTCCTCTGCGCCGTCAGCAGTGCGACCGGCCGACCCCGTCGCGGACCCCCCCAGCCGCTCGGCGAGCTCTCGGTAGAGGGCGTGCTCGCGCAAACCGGCCAGGTGCCGGGCGAACCCACCGACGGTCGGCGAGTAGGACCGGCCGTTGTCGTTGAGCACGACGATCACCCGGCGCCCCGAGCTGCCGATGTTGTTCAACGCCTCCCACGCCATCCCGCCGGTCAGCGCGCCGTCACCGATGACGGCGACGACCGGGCGGTCGATGTCTCCGGCGATCATCAGTTGCTTGCTCAGGCCGTCCGCGTAGGACAGCGCCGTCGACGCGTGCGAGTTCTCCACCACGTCGTGGACCGACTCCGCACGGCTGGGGTAACCCGACAGGCCTCCCGCGGACCTCAGTCGGCTGAAGCCGGCCAGCCGGCCGGTCAGCAGCTTGTGCACGTACGCTTGGTGACCGGTGTCGAAGATCAGTGGCGTGCGCGGAGACTCGAAGGACCGGTGCAGCGCCAGCGTCAGCTCGACGACCCCGAGGTTAGGTCCCAGATGGCCACCGGTACGGCAGACCGAGCCGATGAGAAACTCGCGCACCTCCTCGGCCAGCGTGGAGACCTGCTCGGCATCCAGGCCACGCACGTCAGCCGGGCTGGTCAAGCCTTCGAGCAAGCGCATAGGCCGCCTCCGTGGTAGAGAGCGAAGCAGCTAGGGCGACGATGTGACGCGCAACGAATATCGTAACCCGAGCCTTTTCCTTGGTGGGTGACTACCCGTGACCGCCCGAAGCATTCGGGTCAGCCGGCAAAGTCGTCGTGAATTCCTGCGACAGCCGCTGCATGGCGGACTGTGAGATCCCCAGCGCCTCGGCCACTCGGCCCAGCTCCGACAGGTGCCCGGCGGCCAGCTCGTCGACGTGCTCACGCCCCACCTCGGTGAGCACCAGCCGCACCACCCGATGGTCTGCGGGATCCGGGCGACGGTGCAGGAGACCGACCGCCTCTGCGCGCCGGACCAGCTCCACCGCGCTGTGGTGACGGATGACCAGGTAGTCGGCGATGTCCCCGATACTGGGCCCGTCCGGGCCGGGATGCGCTCGGACGGCCAGCAGGAGCTGGTGCTGCTGCGGTGTCAGACCTCGAGCCCGCGCCTCCTCGGCGCTCCACTGCAGGAAGCGGCGGAGCGCGCTGCGAAACGTGAGCAGCACGTGGTACTCCGCGTCTGTTGGCTCGACCATTGCGTGGGGCGCCTCCGCCAGCTCGCTCGCGTACTCGGGTTCTTGCAGCATAACCGTCGCGAAGCTGCCGTCGGACGGTATCGTTCTGCGTCAACCCCGTGCCCTCCCCAGGGAGCAGCTGCATGCAGCAACGTCAGCACCCCCACGTCGTCACCCTGCCGAGGCCGCTGCGGCTGGGGGCACACATCGTCGCTCAGCTCGCCGAGGCGGTGCTCCTACCCCTCGTCATCTTCTACGTATTGCTGATGAGCAGCGGTCTGCACTGGGCACTGGTCGGAGCTCTCGGCTGGGCCTACCTGGTCGTGGCCGTGCGTCTCGTCCGCGGCGAACGTCCCTCTGCGCTGCTGGCGGTGACGGCAGCCATGGCAACCCTCAAGGTCGGCGTCGCCGGGGCGGCCAACTCGGCCATGGTCTACTTCCTGCAGCCGACCCTGGCGACCTACGTCTTCGCCGCCGCGCTGTTGCTGACGGTGCCGCTGGACCGTCCGCTGATCCAGCGCCTGGCGCACGACTTCTGCCCGCTGCCCCCGGACGTCATCCGCTCGGTGCCGGTACGTCGGCTGTTCCAGCGGCTGTCGCTGCTATGGGCGGCAGTGCTCATCGTCAACGCCAGCGTGACACTCGGGTTGTTGCTGACCACGCCGACGGTGCTCTCGGTGCCGGTGGCCACCGCCGCGTCCGTCCCGGTGTTCCTTGCCGGCCTGGGCGCCTCCTGCCTATGGTTTCGCCGGTCGATCCGCGACGGCGGGTTCGTCCTCGCCTGGGCGAGCGACTGAAGCGTTTGGAGGGCACCGGGGCGATGGGCGCTACGATCCCGCCGAGGGGCGGTGAGGTGGAGCGCGACGCTGCGCGAGCTGTCGATACCTTCACCGACGGCGTTCGCTCGAGCTTGCGCGACAACGCCACCGCCTATGGCTACTCCGTCAGCATCACGGCGGCCTTCGCGCTGGTGTCCAACACCCACGGCAAGGCCGGCTTCGCGCTGCACGTGCTGATGTTCGCCGCCGGTGCCGCGGTGGCCTTCTTCGTGGTGGAGCTGGTCGCGTCGCGCATGTTCGCCCGCGTCGCCGGCGGCGAGCTCGAGCGGGTCGTGCTCATCGGTGGTGCGGTCGACGTGCTCTCGATCCTCGCCGCCGTGGGCAGCGCGGTGGGACTGGCCAGGATCCCAGGAGTGGCCGCGTGGTCGCTCACGGCAGCGGGTGTGACCACCGTGTTCCTTCTCGTCGGCGGCCTCGACGTGCTGATCGCCAGGCGCCTGGACCGAGACTCGAGCAAGTGAGCGACGTACACCGATGTAGGTGCTGACTGACCGCGTGCACTCGAAGGCTCGGCGTTTTCGGCCGGGCTCCTCGGGTACCGCCTCGGTTTCATCTCCCGCGCCCCGGAGGAACCATGAAGGCAGTCAGATGGCACGGCATCGGCGACATCAGGCTCGACGACATACCCGCGCCGAAGATTCAGGAGCGCTACGACGCCATCGTCGAGATCACGACCTCCGCGATCTGTGGCACCGACCTGCACTTCGTTCGCGGCACCATGCCCGGCATGCGTGACGGCATCGTGCTGGGCCACGAGGCCGTCGGGATCGTGCGGGAGGTGGGCCCGGGCGTGCGGAACTTCCGGCCGGGGGACCGCGTCGTGGTGGCGTCGACCGTGGGCTGTGGAGTCTGCAGCTACTGCCGTGCCGGCTACTACGCGCAGTGCGACAACGCCAACCCCGGCGGGCCGCAGGCAGGCACGACCTTCTTCGGCGGCCCGGAGGCCACCGGCAGCCTCGATGGGCTGCAGGCCGAGTACGCCAGGATTCCGTTCGCCCACGTGGGCATGGTGCCGCTGCCGGAGTCGGTCGACGACCAGCAGGCGATCATGCTGTCCGACATCATCCCGACCTCCTGGTTCGGCGCCAAGCTCGCCGATGTCGGAGCCGGTGACACCGTGGCGATCCTCGGCGCAGGACCCGTCGGTCAGTGCGCGATCCCCGCGGCCCGACTCCAGGGCGCCGGCCGGATCATCGTGGTCGATCACGTCCGCAGTCGGTTGGACCTGGCCATGGACCAGCACGCAGAGGTGATCGACTTCGACAGCGAGGACCCGGTCGCTGCGGTCCAGGAGCTGACCGGCGGCATCGGCGTCGACCGCGTCATCGACGCGGTCGGGGTCGACGCGCAACGCCCGCACCATGGCCCAGCCACCGAGGCGCTGGCCGGCCAGGACGCGAAGTTCGAGGCCGAGCGCGACCAGATCGCGCCAGAGCAGAACTCCGACGACAAGGGCACCTGGGTGCCCGGTGACGCGCCCTCCCTCGCAGCCCGGTGGGCCGTGCAGATGGCGGCTAAGGCCGGCACCATCGGCACCATCGGCGTCTACCCGCCCACCGTCGAGAGCTACCCGCTGGGGGCGGCGTTCAACAAGAACCTGACGTTGAAGATGGGCAACTGCAACCACCGCCGCTACCTGCCGCACATGGTCGACCTGGTGGCCAGTGGCGCGCTCGACACCTCCCCCTTGGTCACCCGGTGGAGCGGCACCGAGGACGCGGTGGCGGCGTACGAGGCGTTCGACCGGCGAGAGGCCGGCTGGACCAAGGTTGCGATCGGGCTCGGCAGCAGCGACGAGGTGACACCGGGCATGGGCACGGCCGCCGGCACCGGCGCGTCCACCACCGCCGGCGCGGCGATGACCGAGCGCTGACGGATGTGCTACTCGGCCACCGCGAGCTTTGTCGGGGCCGCGGTGGTCGGCGGCATCGGCGTGGCGACGCTGACCCAGGTGCGCCGTCCTCGCGAGTTGCCGTTCGCGGCGCTGCCGGTGTTGTTCGCCGCCCACCAGGCCACCGAGGGGGTCGTCTGGCTCAGCCTGACCGGCAGCGCGCCGCAGACCGCCGGGGACATTGCAGCGCACGTCTACGTGCTCTATGCACAAGGGGTTTTGCCGTTCCTAGTGCCGCTGGCGATCGTGCTGCTGGAGCCGTCGGCCCGCCGCCGGATAGTCATCGCGCCCTTCCTGGCCGTCGGTGCCGCGGCCGGCGGCTACTTGTTCTGGGCCAACGTCACCGAGCCGGTGAGCTACCAGATCGAGCACCACAGCATCGCCTATGACAGCTCCGGCTCCCTGGCCACGCTGTTCGCCGTGCTCTATCTGGCCGCCACGTGCGGGTCGGCGCTGTTCTCCGGGTATCAGCTGATCGTGGTCTTCGGTGTGGTCAACCTCGTCGGCGCCACGGCCAGTGCAATGATCCTGGCCTCGAACTTCACCTCGGTGTGGTGCGCCTATGCCGCGGCGGTGAGCTTCGTCGTGCTGCTGTTCTTCCGCAGTCTGCGACGTCAGGAGGCGGGGCTCAGTCGCCGCGCGGACGCCGGAGCAGCCGCATGAGTCGCAGCGGCAGCAGCCCGAGCAGCGGTGCGCGCCGGCCCAGGTCGCTGCGGTCCTGGCGGTCGAACGCCTTGGCATACCGAGCGGCGTCCGCGGCCGTGCCGTAGGTCTTCGACCCGCTCTCACCACACCCACGCTCGCACTCCCACAACAACACGGGTCCCTCGGTGCGGAAGCGAGGGCGGTGGCCCAGCACCTGGCAGCTCAACATGGCCGGCAGTTTATGCCGCCGCCCGGAGGGTACAGCCGCCGACATGGCACAATCGTTGCAGACCGCAACTATCGAGACTCGTGTCCCTTCCCGGCTGGACCGGTTGCCGTGGTCGAAGTTCCACTGGAAGGTGGTCATCGGTCTCGGGACGGTCTGGATCCTCGATGGCCTAGAAGTCACCATGGTCGGCTCGGTCGCCGCACGGTTGACCGAAGAGGGCAGCGGTATCGAGATAACCGCTGGCCAGATCGGCATCGCGGCGGCCATCTACATCATCGGCGCCTGTCTCGGCGCATTGTTCTTCGGCCAGCTCACCGACCGACTGGGCCGCAAGAAGCTGTTCCTCGTCACGCTGCTGGTCTACATCCTCGCCACCGTCGCCACCGCCTTCTCCTTCGCACCCTGGTACTTCTACCTCGCCCGGTTCTTCACCGGGGCGGGCATCGGTGGCGAGTACGCCGCGATCAACTCCGCGATCGACGAGCTGATCCCCGCACGGGTGCGCGGCCGCGTCGACCTGATCATCAACGGCTCCTACTGGCTGGGCGCAGCCGCCGGCGCGCTGCTGGCCGCGCTCGTCTTCTTGAACACCGCCATCTTCCCGACCAACATCGGCTGGCGAGTCGCTTTCGCGGTCGGTGCAGTGCTCGGGCTGGCGATCTTGATCGTGCGGCGGCACGTGCCGGAGAGCCCCCGCTGGCTGTTCATCCACGGTCGCGAGGACGAGGCCGAGCGGATCGTGGACGGCATCGAGCAGGAGGTGCGGGAGGAGACCGGCGAGGACCTGGCCGAGGCAGAGGACAGCCTCACGGTGCGGCAGCGGGAGGCGATCCCGTTCCGTGAGATCGCCAAGGTCGCATTCAAGATCTACCCCAAGCGGGCCGTCCTCGGCCTGGCGCTGTTCGTCGGCCAGGCGTTCATCTACAACGGCGTCACGTTCAACCTCGGCACGCTGATGAGCACCTTCTTCGGGGTCGCTTCCGGTGTCGTACCGTACTTCATCGCCATCTGGGCGCTCAGCAACTTCGCCGGCCCGGTGATCCTCGGGCGGCTCTTCGACACCGTGGGCCGAAAGCCGATGATCAGCGGTGCTTACCTGGGGTCGGCGCTGCTCACCGTGCCACTAGCCATCTTCATGATCAGCGGTTCCCTCAACCGCTGGACGTTCCTCGCGCTCATCATGGGGATCTTCTTCCTCGCCTCCTCCGGCGCCAGCGCCGCCTACCTCACGGTCAGCGAGATCTTCCCGATGGAGACCCGCGCACTGGCGATCGCCTTCTTCTACGCCGTTGGCACCGCGGCGGGCGGTATCGCCGGGCCACTGCTGTTCGGCCAGCTGATCGCGACCGAGAACTCCAGCTACGTCGCCCTGGCGTTTCTCATCGGCGCCGCAGTGATGGCGCTGGGCGGAGTCGCCGAGATCTTCCTCGGCGTACGCGCCGAGCGCGCGAACCTGGAGGACATCGCCAGGCCGCTCACCGCCGAGGACGCCGAGGAGGCGCCCTCCGGTGAGTCGGGTCAGGACGAGGGAGAGGCCACGCCGGGCCGGCAGCAGGGCGGCCAGCCGAGTGGCCGCGAACGCGACGCGCAACGTTGCCGCGAGGATGCCGAGCGGGCGCGTGCCGAGGCCGCCGGGCACCGCGCCGACGCCCTCGAGCTACGCACCGCCGCCGACGCCGGTGACGGGCCCGCCGCCGACCGGATGTACGCCGAGGAGGTCCTCGCCGACATCGCGGATCTGCGTGCGCAGGCGCTGGACGAGCAGGCCGCTGCACACCTGCTGCATGCCGAGGCCGACAGCACCGAGGGGCACTCGGCAGCCGCGTGCCAGCACCGGGCGCGCGCCGCGCAGTTGCGCGCAGACGGGCTCACCGCACGACAGCAGGCCCTGGGTGCGCACGATCCCGCCGGTGCTGAGCGCCACGGCGAGCTCGCCGAGGCCGCCGAGCAACGAGCACGCGCGAGCGAGCAGCGCGCGCTGGCGGAGCAGGCCAGGGCTGCGGCCGAGACCGACAACGCTTCGGTGGAGCAGGCCCGCGCCGAGATGCACGAGTCGTGGTCGAGGATGCACGAGGCGCTGGCGCAGGTCCATGCGGCTCGCGCGGAAGGGGACAGCTCAGCCGCCGACGCGGCCGAGCGGGAGGCGACCGAGGTGGAGCAACTTGCTCTCGCCGCCGAGGAACGTCTGGCGGGCAGTGAGCACCTGTCCGCGGCGCAGGAGCTGGGCGGTGACCTCGAGAAGAGCGAGGTTCAGGATGCACAGGCAGAGGACCAGGCACGTCGCGCGGCGGACCTGGAGCAGCGTGTGCGCGAGCGTGCCGCCCGGCGTCGGAGTCGGGAGCGAAGCGGTCTACGACGCTTCCGTCCCGGCCCGAGCGCGCCCATCTCATCCGGCCGAACCGGCGGTATCGACCCCGCCCGCGCCGCAGGGGCCGAACGCGCCCTGGATCAGGAGATCGAGGTGATCGCCCGCGCACTCACCGAGCACGGCGCGACCGAGCGCCAGGAGCTGGCGCGCCTCGTCGGCGCGCGCTACTGGGGCCCGGGTCGCTTCGGCGCCGCGCTCGGCGCCGCCCTCGACGAGGGCAGAGCGCGCCGGGTGTCCAGGCGCGCCTACGGCCCACCAAACGGCACCGACGACAACGGCTGACCAAACGGCCGAGGAGGACAGACGTGGCACAGCGACAGCAGGACCAACCGCCTCCGCCACCGATCACTGCAGGCGAGCGGAACCACGGCCCGCATCTCAAGGACCGTGTCGGCGAGCGCAACCGTCTTCCGCGCACGGGTGGACCGATCGCCCACCGCGAGGACGCATGGCGGGACGCAGTGCTCGATCGCAGCGCCACCGAGATCGACACCCAGTGAGTCGACCACGCAGTGGGTCGACACGCCATGAGCTGACCGGAGGGACTGACCATGGACCCGTTCACGACCTCGATGTTTCCGCCGTTCGCGCTGGGCTTCTTCGGCTTGGGCACCGGCTACCTGATCTGGGGGCCGCAAGAGCTGTTCGGCCTCCCAGAGCGCAACGACGCCGTCGACCGCGCCACCGGCGTCTGGGGAATCTGGCTGCCTGGATTGTGCCAGGTGGTCACCGGGCTGATCCTCTTCGTCGGCCTCACCTGGTTCCAGGTGTTCAAGTCACCAGACGTCTACATGGCGGCGCTGGCGTTCTCGGCGTACGGCATCCACTGGTTCGCGCTGGGCTGGAATCGGTACCGAGGCAACGACCCGCGACCGAACGGCGGCATGTCGGTCGCGTTCACGATCCTGTCCGTGCTGGGCATCATCGTGTTCTTCCACGCCAACCTGTGGCCGGTCGCGGTGCTGTTCATCGGCCTGACCTGGGTCTACGTCAGTGAGTTCGTCGAGGCGGTCGGGGTGCCAGGAGCAAAGCGTCTGCTCGGTGCGGCGCACCTGTGCACGGGGACGTGGCTGATGTACCTCACCTTCGCCACTACCCTGAACTTGGCGGCCGGTTACAGCCTTCCCGCGTAGGGCGCCGCGGCGCCTCAGCTCAACGCAGGCAGGACGTGGTCGGCCCAGGCACGGAAGAACTTCTCCTGGTCGGGGCCGATCTGCTGGACGTACACCTCGTCGAATCCGGCATCGAGATGGCGTCGCACGGCGGCGACATGGCGGTCGGCGTCCGGTCCGCACGCAATCTGTTGGCCGACCATGTCCGGCGATATGAGACTGCCCGCGGCCTCGAAGTCCGCGGGCCGCGGCAGGGTCTGGCCGAGCTGACCGGGCAGCAGCTCATTGGCCCACAGCCGTTGCGCGGTATCCAGGCCCGCCTCCTCGGTCTCGGCCCAGCACACTGCGCGATGATCGCCGGGTGGATCCGCACCGTGGGGCAGGTGACGGCCGTGGAGACCGGAAGGGACACGGCTTCGGACAGTGCCCCGATCACCGACCAGACGAACGGGCTGTTGCCCTACCTCCGGTCCAGGGGTGAAAGTGGTCGGAGATCCACAACCGCTCGAAACCAGCCTGTTCGGCCATCTGCGCCTGCCGGACGAGCTCCTTGGGGCCGAACTCCTCGCTGGACAGGAAGTAACCGATGCTCGCCATCCGGCGTGCGTACCCGCACCCTCCGGTGCGAAACCAACGACCACAGATGCGGGTGCGGTGCCGTTCTTTACTGTGCTGTGCTGTGCTGTGCGTCAGGCATCGCCTTGCCGGTCGGCGCGGATCACCACGAGCTCCTCGTGCCGTTGGCCGCCGCTGATCAGGCCACGCTCCCGCAGCAGCCTCCGACGGCCTCGCATCACCGGCCCGAACCGCTCGGTCCTGCGGGCGACGACCGTGGCCGTCATCCCGACCGAGTTCAGCCGGCGCAGACTGGCCTCGACGCCGGAGACGACGGAGTGCACCACCAGCAACATGCCCCCCGGCGCGAGCAGATCCGGCGCCCGGGCGCAGATCGGGTCGAGCAGCGCGCGCCCGTCCGTGCCGGCGTCCCACGCCCGTGCACGGCCGCGCACGGGCAGGGTGCCCCGCTCAGCGGGCACGTACGGCGGGTTGGCGACGATGACGTCGAATCGCTGTCCCGCTGCTTGCTCGAAGACGTCACCGTGGCACACCCGCACCGGCAGCCGCCGCACCGTGGCGTTGAACCGTGCCGCCAACACCGCTCGACGGGACACGTCGACGGCGGTCACACTCCCGGCGCCCGCACGGGCCGCGGCGACCGCCAGTGCACCGGTGCCGGTGCCGATGTCGAGCACCCGTGCGCCGGCCGGGACGCCGACGGCGATCAGCGTCTCGGTCAGCAGATCCGTGTCTGCCTGCGGACCGTAGACCCCAGGCGGCCTCATCAGCAGCACGGCGGGTCAGTACCGCTTTCGGGGGGCTTCAAACAGGGCCGCCACCCGCTGGCTCGCCACCGAACGCGGTATTGGCCGGCCACCGTGCGGGGTAGGACAGCAGCATGCGGGCCGCCACTGTGATGCACCGACGCACGCGCCGCCTGCCATGACCTACCTGCTGGCGCTGCACCTGCTGATGGCTGTGCTCTGCGTTGCCCTGGCACCGCACCTGGGATCCCGCACGTTCGCGGTCGCCGCGTTGGCGCCCGGCACGGGCTTCGTCTGGCTGCTGACGCAGGCCCCCGACGTGGTCAGTGGGCAGCAGGTGCGTGCGGAGCTGCCGTGGGCGGCGGCCCTGCAGCTGGCAGTCCCGCTGCGCCTCGACACTCTCGCCTTGCTGCTGGCACTGCTGGTAACCGGAGTCGGCGCTGTCGTCCTGGCGTACTCGGTGCGGTACTTCGCCGAGCGCGACCACGGGATCGGCCGCACCGCCGCGGTGATGGTGCTGTTCGCCGGGTCGATGCTTGCGCTGGTGCTCGCCGACCACCTGCTGGCCTTGTACGTCGCCTGGGAGCTCACCACCGTGTGCTCGTTCCTGCTGATCGGCGACGACGGTCGGTCAGCGCAGGCGCGGCGAGCGGCGATGCGCGCGCTGATGGTGACGACCGGCACTGGCTTCGCCATGCTGTTCGGCCTGGTGCTGCTCGGTGAGCAGGCCGGCAGCTACCGGATCTCCACCATCCTCGACGACCCGCCGCAGGGCGGCGTGACCGCGACCGCGATCACGCTCATCCTGGTCGGGGTCCTCGGGAAGTCGGCTCAGGTGCCGCTGCACCCGTGGCTGCCGGCGGCGATGGTGGCCGCCACCCCGGTCAGCGCATACCTGCACGCGGCGGCCATGGTCAAGGCCGGGCTCTACCTGGTCGCGCGGCTGGCCCCGGCGTTCGCCGACGTGGTGACGTGGAAGCCGGTGCTGCTCACCGCCGGGGTGGCGACGATGTTGCTCGGCGGCTGGCGCGCCCTCGCCCAGACCGACCTCAAGCGCTTGCTCGCCTTCGGGACCATCGCGCAGCTTGGGTTCATCCTCGTGCTGCTCGCGGCCGGCACTCGCACCGCGGCGCTCGCCGGCGCCGCCATGCTGCTCGCGCACGGGCTCTTCAAGTCCACGCTGTTCCTCGTCGTCGGCGTGATCGACCACGAGGCCGGCACCCGCGACCTGCGTGAGCTGAGCGGGGTCCGCAGGCGTGCCCCCGCCCTCGCGGTGTTGGCCGTGCTCGCCTGCGCCTCCATGGCCGGGCTGCCCCCCACCCTCGGCTATCTGGGCAAGGAGGCGGCGCTCACGGCATTCGTCGCACCGGCGCCCGGCGGTCTGTGGGTCCTCGCCGGGCTCACCGTGGGCTCGGTGCTCACCATCGCCTACACCCTGCGGTTCCTGTGGGGCGCGTTCGCGGACCGCCCCGGCGTGGCGGTGCGGATGCAGCGCGCACCGATGAGCTCGGTGGTGCCGACTGCGGCGGTAGCGCTGGCGGGCGTCGCGGCCGGTTGCTACCCCCACGGCGTCGACGTGCTGGCCTCCGGATACGCCTCGGCGTACCCGGCCGTGGGCGGCAGCTACCACCTCAGCCTGTGGCACGGCTTGACCACACCATTGCTGCTGTCGCTGCTGACGCTCACGGCGGGTACAGCGCTGCACCTGGCGCGGGGTCCACTGGCTGCCGCCCGCGGCCGCATCCCGGCGACGCCCGCAGCGCAGACCGGCCAGGACCGAGCGGCGGCCATCTTGGTCACGGGTGCTCGGCGGTTCACCGGGCTCACCCAGGTCGGCTCGCTGCCCACCTACCTCGTGGTCATCCTCGCGGCCGTGGCAGCCGGTCCGGGCATGATGCTGCTGCTGCGCGTCGGCGTGCCCACCGACGTGCGGCTGTGGGACACGCCGTCGCAGGCCGTGGTGGTTGCCGGACTCACGGCAGCGGTCGTCGGAGCCGTCGCGGCCCGACGCAGGCTCACCGCCGTCATCCTGGTGTCGGCCGCGGGCTATCTGGTCGCGGCGCTGTTCGTGATCCACGGCGCGCCCGACCTTGCCCTCACGCAGGTGCTGGTGGAGACGCTGACCCTGCTGCTCTTCGTGCTGGTGCTACGCCGGATGCCGCGGGGCATGCGGGTCGCCCCCGCCCCGTTGCGCGCGCTCGGCGTGGTGGTGTCCGGCATCGTCGGTGTCTTCGCCACCCTCGTCACCCTCGCGGTCGGCGCGCGCCATGCCCCGTCGCGTTCGGCGCAGGGCTACTTCCGGCGAGCGCCAGAAGCGGGCGGCACCGACGTCGTCAGCGTCATCCTCAGCAAGTTCCGTGCACTCGACACCCTCGGCGAGGTCACCGTGCTCGCACTGGCCGCCACGGGCGTGGCCAGCCTGGTGCTGGTGAGCGGCCGGATGGGCAGACCGCCGCGTCCGGGCGATCCGCAGCCGGCACCGGACCAGGCGGAGGCGCAGCCGTGAGCGAGGAACGCCAGCCTGTCTCCGTCCCCACGCAACGGCTGCTGTCCGCGGCGGATCGGCAACCGGCGCAGCGTCGCGCGCTGCTCCTGGAAGTCGTCACGCGAGTCATCCATCCCAGCGTGATGGTCGTCGGCGTCTATCTGCTGCTGGCCGGCCTGCACCGCACCGGCGGCGGCTTCTCGGCTGGGCTGGTCATCGGCCTGGGGCTGGTGCTGCGCCGTCTTGCCGGCGGTCCGCATGAGCTCGGGGCAGCGGCACCGGCTCCGCCCGGCGTGTTGCTGGGGGGAGGGCTGACCCTTGCCGCCGGGTACGGCGCCGCCGGAGTCGTGTTCTCCGACACACTGCTGAAAAGCTACACCTGGGTGCTGCATCTCGGCCCGCTCGGAGACCTCGACATCACCGGCTCGCTCATCTTCGAGGTGGGCATCGTGGCGATCGTCGTCGGCCTGGTGCTCGACGTCCTGCGCACGCTGGGCGCAGAGGAGGAGCGGGAGCGGTGAACGCGACCAACCTGGCCCTGTCCCTCGTGGTGGGTGTTCTGTTCGCCGGTGGCACGTACCTGCTGCTGCAGCGTTCGTTGCTCCGTGTCGTGCTCGGGTTCGTGCTGCTCGGCCACGGTGCGAACCTGGTGCTGCTCATCGCCGGCGGGCGGGCCGGTGACCCACCGATCGCCGACGAGACGAGCGCGCAGGCAGCTGCCGACCCACTGGCCCAGGCCATGGTCCTGACCGCGATCGTGATCACGTTCGCGGTCACCGCCCTACTGCTCGCACTCGCCCATCGCAGTGTCGCGCTGCACGGCGACGACGAAGTCCAGGACGACGTGGAGGACCGGCTGATCCGCCGGCGCGAGGAACAGCTGGAGGACGGGCCGTGACCGCGCAGACCGTGCTCATCGCGGCTCCCGTCGTCGTGCCGCTGCTGAGCGCCGGCATCGCGCTGCTGCTCAGCCCCACCCCGTCCGCGCAACGCGCCCTCGGGTTCGGTGTGCTGGTGGCTCTCGTGGCCGACGCCGGCTGGCTGATCCAGCGGGTGGACACCATGGGCACGCAGGTCGTCCACGCGGGGGGGTACCACCCGCCGCTGGGGATCACGCTCGTTGCCGACCGGCTGTCCGCGCTCGCCTTGCTGACCGCGGTCATCGTGTGCTTGACCGTGTTCACCTACGCCACCGGCCAGGGCATCGCCGACCGTCGCATCGAGAACGTGCCGTCGGTGTTCTATCCGACCTACCTGGTGTTGCTGGCCGGCATCGCCCTGGTGTTCCTCACCGGCGACCTGTTCACGATGTACGTCGGCTTCGAGGTCATGCTGATGTCGAGCTACGTGCTCATCACGCTGGGCCCGACCGCCGAGCGCGTCCGCGCAGCCATGACGTACATGGTCACCAGCCTCACCGCGTCGATCCTTCTGCTCACCACGATCGGCCTGGTCTATGCCGTCACCGGCACCGTCAACCTCGCACAGCTCGCCGGCGCGATCCCGGACCTCGACAGCGGCATGCGACAACTGCTCGGCCTGCTGCTGCTGCTCGCCCTGGGCATCAAGGCCGGGATGGTGCCGCTGCACTGGTGGCTGCCCGACAGCTACCCGACGGCACCCGCGCCGGTCACCGCGGTCTTTGCCGCACTGCTGACCAAGGTCGGCGTCTACGCGATCATCCGCACGCAGAGCCTGCTGTTCCCCCGTGACGAGCCATGGACGCTGCTGCTGGTCCTCGCCGGCCTCACCATGATCGTCGGTGTTCTGGGCGCGCTCACCCAGGACAATCTCAACCGGGTGCTGTCGTTCGCGTTGGTGTCGCACATCGGGTTCATGCTGTTCGGCCTTGCCATCTCCTCCGTGGCGGGTTTGGCCGGCGCGACGATCTACCTGGTCCACCACATCACCGTGCAGGCAAGCCTGTTCCTCGTCGCGGGCCTGCTCGAGCGCCACCATGGCACCGTGTCGCTGGCACGGCTGGGCGGAGTGGCCGCCGGCGCACCCGTCCTGACCATCCTGTTCCTGCTGCCCGCGCTGAGCCTGGGCGGCATTCCACCGTTCGCCGGGTTCGTGGCCAAGCTGTCGCTGCTGCAGGCGGCCGCCGCCCGTGCGACGCCGCTGGTGCTCGCCGTGGCGGGCGTGGCGCTGCTGGTGAGCCTGCTGACCCTGGCCGCACTGACCCGGGTGTACCTGAAGGCGTTCTGGGGTGAGCCGGAGCACGTCGTACCCGACCTGGAGCCCGACGACCTCGTCGAGGTCGGGACCGGTCGGCGCGCCCGGCCGATGCACGTGGCCGCGGGTACGGCGGTCTGCGTGGGACTCGCTGTCGCGGCGGCGGCCGGCCCGCTGTCGGCGTTCGCCCAGCGGGCCGCCGAGGACCTGAGTGACCGCACCGCGTACCGCACCGCGGTTCTCGACCTGCGGGGGGACCGATGAGGTGGGCCGTGGCCGACCGGCTGCCGCTGACGCTGTGGCTCGCGGTGGTGTGGGTGCTGCTGTGGGGCTCGCTGTCCTGGCTGGTCGTGCTCTCCGCCGCGCTAGTCGCGCCGCTGTGCCTGCTCGCCTGCCGGCTTCCGGCACGAAGCATGGCCACGCGACCCCGCACGCATCTGCTGGCGGCGACCACCGCCCGATTCGGGTGGGACCTGCTGACCTCCTCCGCCGCGGTCGCCTGGGCCAGCATCCGCCGGGGGCCGCGCACACGGTCCGCGATCGTGGCGATCCCGGTGGCATGCACCTCAGATATCGCGCTGACCGTGGTCGCCAACCGGCTGACGCTCGAGCCCGGCACTCTCGTCGTGGACATCGACCGGCCCAGCGACACGGTCTACCTCTACGTCCTCGACGTACAGAACGCCGACGACATCGAGCGCGCCTGCGCCGACGCCCGCCTGCGCATCGATACCATCCTGCGCGCCCTCGGTGAGGAGAGGCCATGACCACGGTTCTGCAGATCACGCTCGGGTTGCTGGCCGTCGGTGGGCTGCTGACGCTGGTCCGGCTGCTGCGAGGACCCACCAGCTATGACCGGCTCGTCGCGCTCGACACGCTGGTGATCGTGGTGGTCAGCGGCGTCGCCGTCGAGGCGGCGCTGCACCGCGACGGCGCCAGCGTCGTGGTGCTCGTGGTGGTCGCACTCGTCGGGTTCGTCAGCACCACGGCGGTGGCGCGGCTGCTGCCGGCGGACCGGTTCTGAGCGCGATGGGACCGGTCGTCGACGTGCTCGCCGCCATCGCCCTGCTCGCCGGCGGCCTGCTCTCGGTCGTGGCGGGCATCGGGATGGTCCGGCTGCCCGACGTCGCGGCCCGGCTGCAGGCCGCGACCAAGCCGCAGGTCGTCGGGCTGCTGCTGATCTGTGTCGGTGTCGCGCCGTACATCGCGCCGATGCATGCCCTGGCGCTGGCCCTGGTCGCGCTGTTCCAACTCACCACCGCCCCGGTGCTAGCACAGCTGATCGGCCGGGCGGCCTACCGCAGCGGCGCCGGGCGGGGCGCGCTGCTCCGAGACGACCTGCAGGACCCGCCCGGCGGGTGACCCGGGCACGGCGATGCACCAGCCCCGGCGTACATGTCTCACCGAACCGTGGAAGACGACCACCCCGACACCGGGCGATCAGGGCAGGCAGATGGTTGCTGCCAGTCGCAGCGTGTGCTGGCCCGCGCTGTCCACGACACACACGGCCGTCACCTCGCCAGCGACCTGCCGCAACAGCCGCATCAGCGGGGTCGACTCCTCCGGCGGGGCAGTCTGCTGGGTGGGCACCTTGCCGACGATGCAGACTCCCCGCGCGGAGCGGGTGAATTCCAGCTCTGCCGTCGACTCCTGCTCGGCATCCAGGCACAGCGCGGTCGCGACCTCGGTCGTCACGGTCCGCAGGGCGACGGCGCCGTCATGGCCCAGACCCGATTGTGCGGCGATCTCAGTGGCCACCGCGCGGGTGACCGGGAGATACCAGGCATCGGGCGGGACCCGGATGATGATGGACTCGCGTGTCACCGGGCGGGGGCTCGGCCGTTGGCTGCACACGACGAATGCCTTCCACAGGGGAACCCGGCACGGGACTCAACGTGCGGTAACCCCCGGTTGCAGTGGCTAAACGCCCAACCTGTGCAACGCAGCCTCGACCGAGTCGGCCACGTCGAAGGCGCTGGGGACCGACAACGCCCGAAGTGCCCGCAACTCGACCCGCCCATCGGCAATGAGCACCAGACGGCCGCCGGCGGCTGTCACCTTCGGTTGGGTATCGATCAGCATCGTCAGCGCGGACGAGCCGAACAGGGTGACGGCGCGCAGGTCGAGCAGCAACACGTGTCCCGGAGCCGTCCGGTCGATGATCAGCTCACGCATCACCGGGGTCGTCGACAGGTCCAGTGCGCCCACCGCAACCATCAGGTCGGTGCCGTCCGCCACGCTGCAGTGGCCGACGCACAGGGCGTCCCGGGTGTAGCGATCATCGCTCGGGGCACCGGCCGAGGTCAGCCAGGTCAACGACGTACAGTAAACGTCCCCCGACGCCGATTCCGCCACGGCCGCCCTCCTCAGCACGCTCGGCAACGGCCGGTTCCTCAGTATCCACGGGCTCCGGCCGGTCGCGCTCAGTATGAGCCCGCGTCCCCCTGGTGGCTACCCACGGTCCGGCGGCTGGCTGCTGACCAGTGTCCAAACATCAGATGTGGTGTTTGACCCGGCACCATCGAAGGGTAACGATGACACAGACAGTGGTTGAGTAGCCTGCCGCTGAGCGATCTCGACTCAGGTAGTGATCTAGTTGACTCCGCACGCTTCCCCCCGCTCGTCCAACCGCTCTGAGAAGACCACCGAACTGCTCGCCCGAGCCGCTACTGCCGGTGCAGGTGAGTGCGCCCGGCTGCACGCCGAGGTCGTCGAGCTGAACATGTGCGTAGCCGAGTCGGTGGCCCGTCGCTACGCGCGCCGGGGTGAAGCGCTTGATGACCTGATCCAGGTTGCCTGCCTGGGACTGACCAAGGCGGTACGCCGGTTCGACCCGGACCGTGGGCACGACTTCCTCTCCTACGCGGTGCCGACGATGTCGGGGGAGATCAAACGGCACTTCCGCGACTCGGGCTGGTCGGTTCGCCCGCCGCGTCGGATCCAGGAGCTGCAAGCGCGGATCTCGGCCACCGCCGCCGATCTGAACCAAGAGCTGGGGCGTTCACCACGGCCCTCCGAGCTCGCCGAGGCCCTCGACGTCCAGCCTGCTGACATCTCCGAGGCCCTTGCCAGCGATGGCTGCTTCTCCCCCGCCTCGCTGGACGAGCGCGGCCCCTATGACGACGGCTACACCCTCGCGGAGCACCTGGGAGCAGCCGAACCGGGGTTCGAGCGCGCTGAGGCCGTCGCCATGCTGCGGCCGGTCTGCCAGGATCTGAAGCCGCGCGACAAGAGGATCCTGTACCTGCGCTTCTACAGTGGTTGGACGCAGGCGCAGATCGCGGCCGACCTCGGAGTGACGCAGATGCAGGTGTCACGGCTGCTGCAGCGCATCCTCACCTCGCTGCGCAGTGAGATCGAGTCCGCGCCGGTGCCGTCGCACCAGCACGCCACCGCCTGACGCAGGTTTCGGTGTCCCAGAGGGACAGGTGGGTACAGCCAGGCGATGACACCGACCGGCAGTTCTCACCAGGACCTGTCCCTGACCTTTGTCGGCAACGCCACCGTGCTGCTGAGACTGGGCCCCTTCACGGTGCTGACCGACCCGAATTTCCTCCATGCCGGCCAACGGGCTTATCTCGGCTATGGGCTGTGGTCGAAGCGGCTGCGCGACCCAGCTCTGGCGATCCAGGACCTGCCGGCGCTCGACGCCATCGTGCTCTCCCACCTGCACGGCGACCACTGGGACCGCGTGGCCGAACGCGGCCTGTCCAAGCACGCTCCGGTCGTGACCACGCCGGCGGCCGCACGGACACTGGCCAAACGGGGCTTCGAGACCGAGAGCCTGCGCACCTGGCAGACGACCGAGATCGTCGATGCCGACCACCGGCTCACGATCACCGCGATGCCGGGCAAGCACGCACCGAGCCCGCTGCAGCGGCTGCTGCCGGAGGTCATGGGCAGCATCGTCGACCTCGAGACCGGCGGGCAGCGTCGGATCCGGCTTTACATCAGCGGCGACACCTTGTGTGTGCCCGAGCTTGCTGAGGTCGCCCGTAGGTACCCCGACATCGACGCAGCGATGGTGCACCTCGGCGGCACCAAACTGCTCAAATTGGTGCTCGTCACGATGGACGGCGAGCAAGGTGCCGAGCTGGTGAAGATGGTCCGGCCGCGTGTGGCGATCCCCATCCACACCGACGACTACACCGTCTTCACCAGCCCGGTGTCGGAGTTCGAGGAGCAGCTGGCGCGCAGCCGAGCCACCGCCACGGTGCAACACGTCGAGCGGGGCGAGCGTCTTGACCTCGGCCGGCTCTCCGGCCGAAGCTCAGACGCCCATCCGTGAGCAGGGTCAGACGTTTCGGCCGGAGAGCCGGTCGCGCAGTCTGTCCACGAGGCCGGCGCCGGGACCCAGCAGCTTCAGCAGTCCTGGGCTGTCCGGTGACGACGGGTGGGGCCGGGTCGGCGCTTGCTCCTTCGCCTGCTTGATCTTGTCGCCGAGGTCGACGAGGCCGGCGTTGTCGACGCGCGAGCTGAGCTCGGGGAACACCTCGCGCTCCTCCTCCTCGACGTGGTGCTTGATCTCCTGCTCCAGCTCGCCCAGCTTGGTAGCGAGCTGCGGGTCGTCAGCACCCAGCGACTCGATCTCCTTCATCATCTGTTCTGCGGTGTCGTGCTCGGACAGCTCATGGTCGGCGCGCTCGTTGCCGTTGTCGAGATGCTGCCGGACCGCAGGGTAGAGGTGCTGCTCCTCGGCGACGGAGTGCCGCACGAGGTCGGCGATGATCTGGTCGGCGAGCTCCCGGCGCTGTTCGCCGCTGCCGGCCGACTTGGCCTGCTCGAAGAGCTGCTCGACCTCGCGGTGGTCGCTGGTAAGGATGTCGATGATTGTCTCGCTGCCTTGGGTCGTCATGCGAAATGCACCTCCCGTAGTGATCGTCCCGAGGCGGTACCCATCCGCCGGTGCACGATGCCCCCGAGAAGCCTTCCGCACCGCGCTGCGTGTGCCGGGAGGCGGATGGGTACCACCGGCACATGGAGAACCAGCATCCGATCCCGCCTCCGGGATGGACCGCACAGATGGCCGACGAACCCTGCGACGAGATGCGGCACTACCAGGGACGCGACCTCCTGGCCGGCAAGCGTGCACTCATCACCGGCGGTGACAGCGGCATCGGTAGGGCAGTAGCCGCCGCGTTCGCCAAGGAGGGCGCCGACGTGGCGATCGCCTACCTGAGTGAGCATGAGGATGCCGAGCACACCAGCCGCTTGGTTCAAGGCGCCGGCGCCACGTGCTGCCTGCTGCCCGGTGACCTCGCGAGCGGCCAGCACTGCCGGCAGGTGGTGGAAGATGCCGTACACCAGCTCGGCGGCCTCGATATCGTTGTCAACAACGCCGCTACCCAGGAGCCCGTCGACGACTTCGTCGACCTTGACGAGGCGCAGTGGATGCGGACGTTCGACATCAACATCCACAGCTTCTACCGCGTGACCCACGCGGCCGTGCCGCACCTGCAGCCGGGCTCGGCGGTGATCAACACGTCGTCGATCAACGGTCTGCGGGGCAACAAGACCCTGATCGACTACTCCGCCACCAAAGGCGGGATCAACGCCCTCACGTACTCGCTCGCGCAGTCGCTGCTGCAACGCGGCATTCGAGTCAACTGCGTTGCGCCGGGTCCGGTGTGGACGCCGCTGATCCCCGCCACGATGCCCGAGGAGAAGATCGAGAGCTTTGGCGCACAGGTTCCCTATGGCCGTGCGGCTCAGCCGGACGAGATTGCGCCGTCCTACGTGTTCTTCGCGGCCGAGCAGCTGTCGAGCTACTACACCGGAGAGGTGCTCGCTCCGACCGGGGGTGAGACGCTTCCCGGCTGACCCGCACGAGGGCCCGGGGCCTACTGCCGACGGTGACCGGCCGGCCGGGCAGCGCCCGGCAGCTGCCGGCGTCCGTCGTGGGAATTGTCCGGCAGTGTCGCTAGCTGCTCAACCTGCTCGATGCACCAGGGAGTCACCTGCCGGCGGCGCTGCACGACGTCGTCGCGAAACGTCGGCCACGGCACCCACGCGGTGTCTCCCACCTCGTCGGCGTCCGGCGTGGGCCGGTCGACGGTCGTGGCCATGAAGACGGGGCAGATCTCGTTCTCGGTCACTCCGTTGTCCATCACCGCTCGATAGCGGAACTCCGGCAGCACCACGCGCAGACCGCGTACGGCGATGCCGAGCTCTTGGTGCATCCGCCGCTGCACGGCCTCGAAGATGTCCTCGCCCGGCGCCGGGTGGCCACATGCGGTGTTGGTCCACATGCCTGGCCACGTCTTCTTGTGGCCGGCCCGTCGAGTGATGAGCAGTGCCCCCTCGGTGTCGAACACGTAGCAGGAGAACGCGAGGTGCAGCGGTGTCCGCTCGTGGTGGACGTCGCGCTTGGGTGCGACACCGATGGCGTTGCCCTGCTCGTCGAGGAGCACGACCTTTTCGACGTCCTGCATCTCCACTCTCTGCACCTCCACGATGGCCTCCGATGGGATCTCGGCGCTCATGCGGGTCGCGCCAGCTCGTTGATCGTAGCGGCGAAGACCGCGGGCAACGCGGCCGCGGCCGGCACCAGCCCGCCGCGCAACATCCGCCGCTGGCTCACACCGACCAGCGTGGTGGTGAGCAGCCGGTAGCGCCAGGTGATCCGCTGCCACGCCCCCTCATACTGCTGCGGGCGGGCGGTCGCAATGGCCGCTACCGCTGCTCGCGCCTGAGCGAGGCCCAGAGCAATGCCCTCGCCGGTGAGGGCATCGACGTATCCGCTGGCGTCACCGACGAGCAGGACGCGACCGGCCACGCGCCGACGCGACCGCTGGCGCAACGGCCCTGCACCGCGCACCGCCGACACGTCATGGCCGTCCATCCGCTCGGTGAGGACTGGGAACGCCCGCACCTGCTCGGCGAACGGCTGCCGCACCGTGGTCAGCAGCGCGACGCCCACGAGGTCGGGGGCCACCGGTGTCACGTACGCCTCCGCCGACCGCGACCAGTGCACCTCGACGTGGGACGTCCATGGCGTCATCTGGGCATGGCAGCGCAGGCCGAACCGGCGGGTGGCGGAGACGACGGCGTCCAGACCAAGCAGCCGCCGCGCCGGTGAGTGCAACCCGTCGGCCGCGACGAGGTAACGGCATCGGACACCGTCGACGCTGACGCCGTCGTCGCTTTGAACGATCGTCGACACCGGCCGTGCGGTCATCTCCACGCCCGCCTCGACGACCGCCGAGCGCAAGGCCGCGTGCAGCGTGGTGCGCCGTACACCTCGCCCAAGTCCGCGGCGAAACGTCGCCTCCGCGGTGCGGTCGCCGTCGACGTAGCGAATCCCCCGCAGGTCGTGTCCGTCTGGGTCGATGTCGAGGTCGGCCAGCGCGGCGACCGCTCCCGGCATCAGCCCCTCACCGCAGGCCTTGTCGATGGTGCCTGCGCGCGGCTCGAAGACGCTGACGTCGAGCCCCGCCCGTGCGGCGTACAGCGCGGTGGCCAGACCGGCCGGTCCGCCGCCGGCCACGACCAGATCACGCATCAGCCTCCCCCGCCCGCCGGAGCCGTCACCAACCGCAACGCGGCGTCCTCGGTGCGGATGCGCACGGCGAGCACAGCCGCGTTGGCGGCTGTGAACACTCCCGCGGTGATCCAGGCCGAGTGCACGAGCGGCAGCGCGGCACCCTCCACCACGACGGCGACGTAGTTGGGATGCGGCAGCCACCGGTACGGGCCCCGACGCACCAACGGCAGACCTGGCACCACGATCACCCGGGTGTTCCACCGGCGGCCGAGCGTCGCGATGCACCACCAGCGCAGCGCTTGCGAAGCGAGCACCAGGGCCAGCATGGTCCAGGCCAGGGACGGCAACAGCTCCGGGCGTCGCGTCCACACCTCCAGCACACACCCGAGCAGCAGCGCGGTGTGCACGACGACCATGACGACGTAATGCCGGCGACCGGTCTCCACGCCACCCCGGCGCATGCTCCAGGCGGCGTTGCGCCGGGAGACGACCAGCTCGGCGACTCGCTCGACGCCGACCAGCACCACGAGGACGGTGAACAGCGCTTCGCTGGTCATGCAGTGGCGCCGGGTGTGCGCAGCAGCACCAGCTCGAGACAGAACCCCGGACCCATCGCCATCGCGAGGCCGTAGGACCCCGGGCGAGGCGGCCGCAGGCGCAGGGTGTCCTGGAGCACATGCAGCACCGAGGCGGACGACAGGTTGCCGATCCGGCGCAGCGACGCCCAGGTGAGCGACAGCGCGTCGTCGGCGAGACCGAGCGCCGTCTGCAGCGCCTCCAACACCTTGGGACCACCGGGGTGACACACCCACCAGTCGATGTCGGCGCGGGCGAGGCCGTGGTCGGCGAGGAAACCGTCGACGTCGTCCGCGACGTAGGTGCGCACCAGGTCCGGGACCTCGGCGCCGAGTACGATGCGCAACCCGGTAGAGCCGACGTCCCAGCCCATCGCGCGCTCGGTGTCGGCATAGAGCCTGCTGCGGCTCGCCAGCACGACCGGTTGCGGCGACGGTCCACCCGGCATGAGGCCGGCGCTGGTCGCGCTGGCCCCGTCGCTGCCGTGCACGGAGTCTGTCGCGCGGTGCTCCCCCGCCGCGACCACAGCGGCCGCACCGTCCCCGAACAGGCCGCTGGCCACCAGATTGGGCACCGAGGTGTCGGCACGTTGCAGCGTCAACGAGCACAGCTCGACCGACAGCAGGACCGCCACCTCGTCGGGATGGCCGACCAGGTAGTCGTGCAGCCGTGCGATGCCGGCCGCACCGGCCACACAGCCCAGGCCGACGATGGGCACCCGTTTGACGTCGTCGCGAAGCCCGATGCGGGCGACGATCCGGGCGTCGAGAGAGGGCACCGCCAAGCCGGTCACCGTCGTGGACATCACCAGGTCGACGTCGTGCGGTGTCAGGTCCGCCGCCTTCAGCGCATCGGTGATCGCCTGCGCCCCGAGCTCGACCGCGACCTCGATGAACGCGTCGTTGGCCTCGCCGAAGTCACTGATCCTGCCGTACCTCTCCAGCGGCAGGGCGAGGTGCCGGTGCCCCACACCGGCATTGGCGTGCAACCGCCGCAGCAGGGCCCGGTCGACATCGCCGTCCACGATCACATCGGCGAACGCGTCGGTGACCTCCGACTGGCGGTACCGATGCTCCGGAAGTGCACCGCGCACGGCGAGAATCCGCATGCCTGTGGGCATACCCATCACACACCGGGCCATGCGTGCGCGTCAGGCACCGGCGAGCATCCGCAGCACGGCGCGCTCGACGTCACCGTGCAACAGCGGAGTGCCGCGGTCGCCATCGCGGCCGGCGCACTCCAGCGCCGCCCGCACAGTCGTACCGTCGTGGTACAGGTCGACGATCCGGGGATCGACGTAGGACTTCTTCGCGACCGTAGGAGTGTTGCCGAGGTAGTGCGACACCTCGCTGCGCACGTCGCACCACCGCCGGCCGCGCTGGTAAGCCAACAGCTCTGCCGACTCGTGCCTGCGACGAAGCAATCCCCTCAGCACAGCGGACACGTCGTCGTCCACGATCTCCTGCTGCCGCTCCTGGCCGCCCTTGGCGGGATAGTCGAAGGCGACCGCGCCGCCGGATATCCGGACGTGCTCGCGCCGCAGCGTGGCCAGCCCGAAGGAGCCGTTGTCCTCGACGTACTGCCCACCGCCGATGCGGAAGAGACCGAGGTCGAGCAGCCGGAACGCGGACGAGCACGCGCTCTCGCGGACACCCCTTCGCGGACAACTGCTCAGCCGCGACCGTACGCGCGGTCGGCAGCCGGCGGGCAACGGTCAACACGTGCTCGTGCTTCTCCCGGTCGCGCTGCTCGCGCCAGACATCGTGATACAGGTACTGCCGCCGTCCGGCGTCGTCGGTGCCCACCGCCTGGATGTGCCCGTTCGGGTACGGCGAGATCCGCACCTGTTGCCACGCCGGCGGCACAACCAAGGTTCTTGATGCGGTCCAGAACCTCTGGTTCCTGCACTGTGCAGCCGTCCGGCCAGTGGTAGGAGAGTCCACGACCACGCCCGCCTGCGCGCGATACCTGGGGCCGCACAATCGACGCGCCTGAGCCGAGTCACGGATACTCTGTACCCTCGGCGGGCCGGGCGCTATCGGCCGGCTGGCGCCTCGTTCAGTCCTGCGCAGAGCTCGACTGAGCGCTCCCTTGGCCTCGGTCGAGGCGCTCCCGCTGCGGCTGCACGAGGTAGCGGGGATTCTCCGCAGAGGCCACGAAAGGCGCCCACTCAGCCGAACCTTGCTGGACGGGTTCACAGCTGCTTGCGAACGCCGGCCTCGTGCTCGAGGCCGGACAGCTGCTCGTTCGCGTCATCGGACACCGCAGTGGCCGCAGCCCCCGTCCGCCACAATGGCAGCACCGCCTTTCCGCGGACTCCTTCCAACTCGAACGCGAGCGCACCGTAGAGGGCGACCACGGCCAGCACCAAGCCGACCACCCCAGCAGCCGTCCGCCATCCCGGCGCGCCGGTCAACTGCGCAGCCCCCGTCACCGCGAACCGGGTTGCGGCCACCGCCATGACCACTGCAGCGACGGGCTTGGAGATCCCCGCCATGGCGGGGACGAGTAAAGCGAAGGCGGCGGCCACGAGCATGACCCCCAACCCCGGGCTCGTAGTACCCGATGGTGCCGCGAGAGTCGCCGCACCCAGCACGGCCCAGGCACCGGCCAGGACACCCATCCCGGTGCCGGCAACCGGATCACGACTCAGGAAACCGAAGACCGAGGCGACCAGCTGCAGCGGCACGATCAGCAGCGCCGTCAACGCCGCGAACGTGGCCTGGTCGGGTCCCACCCATCTCAGCTGGACGGCGCTGAACGTCGTGGTCGCCACCACCAGCGCGAGGAAACCGAGCGGCAGCGGCGTTGCGACCGGCCGCAGCGCGACGCCCGTGCCCAGCAGCTTGCCCGGTGAGTCGGACGGGAATCGCGCAGACATCTCACCACCACATCGGAACCGGACGCTCGTGGCTGATGCACAACCACGACTATCCGACTATGCCCGACGCCTCCCAGCGCCGAAACGTCACCGCTGCGGCCCTGGTACGGCCGGCGCACCAGGCGGCCAGCTGCCTGACATGGCCGAGCGTGGAGTGGGTACACGACCGCTCCAGTCCCGAGCATGATGGCCGAGGAATGAGTTGTTTCCAGCACTCACACCAGACCGGCGACCACGGCCGGGTACGACCGAAGGGCCACGGTGACTCGCTTCGGACCGCAGCGCTGTACCGCGCCGGCTGTGGCGTACTCGGGGCTACGTCCCCGGTCGCACGCTGCTCGCGCTGCTGGGCCGAGACTCAGGCGACGACAAGCAGCCGCTGTGGCGGACCCACGCCTTGCGTCGGGGCACCGGAGCGGCTGTGGGCAGCCAAGCGGGGGCTGTGCAATCTACGCGTTCGCGTCGCTCCGCTGCTGGGCCGGCCGATCGAAAGGCGAGCGACCCCCGTTGACCCGCCTGCACTGAGCCCGAGGGCGTAGCGAACGGGTCCGCGCGCCGGCGCCGCCGGTTTGCCCAGTCTTGGCCCGGGTACCCACCGCGCCGTGTTCGACTGGCTGCTCAACCTGTTGCACGGGGCATGGTGGTCCTACCCCTTGATCCTGGGGCTGTGCGGATTCGACGTGGTCTTTCCGGTGCTGCCGAGCGAAACCGCGGCGATCACCGGCGGAATCGTCGCCGCCGAGGGCGGCCTGCTGCTAACTCTGGTCATCGCCTGCGCCGCCGTCGGAGCCTTCGCCGGCGACAACCTGGCGTACTGGATCGGCAACCGGGGCCAGTCGTTCGCGCGCCGGTGGATCATGCGCGGCGAGAAAGGCCGCCGACGGCTGGAGTGGACCGAGCGGATGCTGCAGCGCCACGGCGGCAGCCTGGTCATCGTCGGACGCTTCATCCCGGGTGGACGCACCGCCACCACGGTCGGTTGTGGCGTGCTCGACTACCCCCGTCGGCGGTTCATCGGCTTCGATGCCGTGGGCGCTTTGACCTGGGGGGCGGTGAACACGCTGGTCGGCTACCTGGGTGGCCAGGCGTTCGGCGACAACACGCTGCTTGCATTCGCGGTGTCGTTCGGCGTGGCCCTCGCCAGCGCAGGCATCATCGAGCTGGTCCGGTGGCTGCTGCGGCGCAGAGCCCGCGCACAGCCCGCGCCGTAAGCCGGCCACGACCCAGGCCAACCTCCACCAGGTCGTCGAAGACGCCCTGGTCGCGGGCGGCCGCCCGCACACCCGCGACCGCGATGGCCGGCACGGAGACCAACCGCGACGCGATCGTGGTGTGCCGCAGATGGCGGGCCAGCAGCGACCGGACCGCCTCTCGGTAACGGGAGCCGGCGTCACGTCCGCTGGCGAGGGCACTGACGGCCGCCCGCCCGGCGAGCACCCCCGTCGCGACGGCGTAGTAGATGCCCTCGCCGGTCATCGGGTTGATCAGCCCGGCCGCGTCGCCCGCAAGCAGGATGCGGCCGTCGGGTTGCTGCCACGACCACGACGACAGCGGCAGGTGGTGACCGCGCCAGCTGGTGCCGCCAGCGGTCGCGCCGGGCAACAGCTGTTCGAGCTGATCCAGCATCGCACCGCGCGACGGTGGCGGCCGGTCCGGCTCCAGCAGCTCGCCGTATCCGACGTTGGCGAGGCCGTCGCCTCGGTCGAACGACCACGCGTACGACGGCTGCCGGTGCCGTCCGAACGCCATGGCCTGCGTCCCACGCCGACCCGGCGGGGTGGCGGCGTAGCCACGCAACGCCAGGGCACGCCGCCGCACCGGAGGCAAGCCAGAGACCGGGCGCAGCAGCGAGTGCGCGCCGTCCGCACCGACGACCACACGAGCACGTATCCGGTCATCGATCACCACACCACCGGGCTCGAGTCGCACGTCGCGCACCCGATGCCGGGCCAACGACACGCCGGCCTGTACGGCCGCCCGCGCCAGCTTGGCGTCGAAGACGGTGCGCGGCACCACCCAGACCGGCCGCGGCATCTGCCGGGAGACGACCGCTGCTCCGTGTCTCAGCTGCAGGCACTGCACCGGTGTCCAGTCGTCGAGCAGGCCATGAACGCCGACACCTGCCAGCACGTCGATCACATGGGGAGCGATGCCGTCACCGCAGGCCTTGTCCCGTGGGAAGTCGTAGCGGTCCAACACCAAGACCTTCAGATCCGGCTGTGCGGCCAGCGCTCCCAGCGCGGCCGACGACCCCGCCGGTCCGGAGCCCACGATGGCGAGGTCCCACACCGTCTCGCTGGTGTCGCCGATGCCGCTGATGCCGCTCATGTCGCTCATGCCCGGATCGTGAACATCACGACATCGATCAGGGCGATCGCGACGGCGGCGTGGAAGGAGATGCGCCCCCGCCCACGCATGCCGACCGCAGCCAACGCCACCACCGACGCCAACGCCACCCACGCCCAGGCCGGTGGCGGCCCGTCGGCTCCGACGACGACCACGACGGAGGCCACCGACAGCAGGATCGTGGCCAAGGTCTGTGTCGTGGATCTGCCGAGGCGGTGCGGCAGTCCGCGTACTCCGGTGGCGGCGTCGTCGTCCAGATCGGGCAGCACGTTGACCAGGTGGGCCCCGACTCCGAGCAACGCACCGACGAGCATCATCCACGGTGCGGGCGGGACGGGCGGGTCGAGCGCGAGCGTCACCACGGCAGGCAGCGAACCGAACGCTACGGCGTACGGCAGCCACGACCACGCGGTGGACTTGAGTCGAGCGTTGTAGGCCCACCCGGACCCGACCACCAGGACGAGATGGACGAGGCCGGCCCACAGCCCGGACAGCAGCGAAAAAAGCACGCAGGCCGCCAGTGCGAGGGCCAGCGCGACCCCGACGGCGCGCGTGGACAGGTCGCCGCTGGCGATCGGCTTGTCGGCACGGTGGACCTGACGGTCCCGGTCGGCGTCGAGGAGGTCGTTCGACCAGCCGATCGACAGCTGGCCGGCGAACACGGCCAGCACCACCAGCACCAGGGGTGCGGCCGAGTGACCGACGCCGGCAGCCACCAGCGCGGCCAGCAGCGTGACCGCGACCGTGGGCCCCGGATGGCAGGCACGCAGCAGCAGCAGCATGACATGACGCTACCCAGCCGGTCCTGCCCCACTCCTGCACGCGCGGCATCGCCGCCTTTCGCGGTGAGGTGCCAGGCCCCGGACGAGGGTGAAGTAGTGCGCTCTCGACGCGATCGGCTCACGGCTGCCAACAGAGGCCGCAGCGGGCAGCGCGGGCGACAATCGCTACACGATCAACCCTCGCAACGTGCAAGCCTCAACAATGTCTGCGCGGAAGTTATCCAATGTGGCCAGCGTGTACATCCCGTCGATCTCGCGCTGAACCCACAACTCATGGATGCGCCGCAGGTCGGCCACTCGACTCTTCCAACCGATGCCATCGACAACTGCCATAATGAATTGTGTCGGCAGGCGGACGGTCGCCATCCGCTCGATCTCGCGGACCGCGTCGGTGAGCTTGGAGCCGGTCGAGTCGAATCCCTTGGCCGCTACTGCTATCTCCGCTGTGGCGCCAGTAGGCACGGCGACATCGCAAGGTGCCGTTTCACCGCGCCGACCAGTGAACCGGGTCCGTACCTCGTAGGGAACGCCAACGTTGTCGACGATCGCCTCGATATCGTCCTCCACCCGCCGTCCGGATGCACCCGCACGGGCGGCAGTGCCACGCGTTCCGGAGCGAGCAACAAGGAGATCGCCAAAGTCATACTTGCGGTCTCGCTGGACATTGACAAGCCGAATGAGATCGAACTCGCGATCGAGGAGGTCGATCAGCTCGTCGGCACGCTGGAGAGCTAGCGTGATCCAGCCGCTCGTCCCTAAATGATGGCGCAACGCATTCTTAAGTTTCTCCTGCGAGAGGCCGACCGTGAGCCCGAGCGCGGGTACTTCACGAGGGTGTCGACCAGCCCATTCTGCCAAGGTTTCCGCAGTAATCTCCGGCAGCTCAGCCAACGATTTCGCGGCACCCTTGATGGCCGCAGCCTCCGGTGTTGCCGCCATCGGATCTACGTGAGCCGTAAGGCTTCCTAAAGACGCCAGGTAGTCTTCAAAGCTTTGGACACTCGCCATACAAGCTCAACTTCCAATGAACAGGTACTCGGATACGGCTCGGCGATGCGCCGATGAGTGAGTCCCGAACGAGTAACGGTGATCGAGGCGTCTTACCTCAACACTGCCCTTTACATCGCGCAGCAAATTCTCGATCGTCGTCACATCGGGCACGGCGTTCGACGAGTACGACAGAATGATCGTCGAGCCTTTGAACCGCTCGAATGTATCGGAAAGTGCAGCTGTAACCGTGTGCTTGTAGGAGAATGGCGTGTACTTTTTGACAAGTTTCTTGGTCTTGGTGTTCTCCATGATCGTGACACCGCGCCAGTAGACCGCAAGGCCTTCAAGAAAATGGTAGCGCTTGACATAGCAGTTGTCGTCACGGGGTGGAGCGTACGGCGGGTCCAGGTAGACAACGTCGTATTCCTCCGGCGGCACATCGCACACGTCGCCCGATATCGCACGGCACGGCATTCCACTATCGAAGACAACGCTATTATACTCGGCAGCACGCTCCCGAAAGTGCTCACGCAATGGCAGCCTGAGATCTCGCCGACCATCGTCGTAGCGCAGTTCCGTGAAAGTAAAGACTCCCCGTGGCTGTTTCCGTGCGGCCGCAAGTACGAGAGCAGCTATGGCAAGCGCTTGCTTGTCGCCAGTCATCAGGTCGATGTGCGACCACGCCGAGTCGAGGAACTGCCGGTCAGCGGCGGTGAAGTACATACCGTCGAAGGTGGTCCGGATGAAGTCGCGATCGTCGGCGGCCGGGCCGCAGATCGCGTCGATGTCGTCGTGAGAGAGAGTCACAGCGTGATTGGCCACCGTGGCACGCGCAATGATCGACGGAAAGGTCAGGAAGTCATTAGCTGTGACCGAGTAGCCGAGGAATTTCAGCGCGTACGAAACTACGCCGCTGCCAGAAAATGCATCAAGGGCCGCAGCTCCGCCTACGTCGTTGAACGCCTTCGCGAGATGCGGGAGCATCCGGTACTTGGAACCCATGTAGCGCAGTCGCGGGAACGAGGCAGCGCGGCTGACGACGTCGAGCGCAGCCGTGCTCCCGACGGAACTGGTGCCGATGCTGTCTATCGTCATGGCGGAGACTCTAGAGGTGACGTCCGACAGTCGCTACTGGACCTGCCGGCGGCAAGCGTCAATGAGCAGCACGACGGGCTTAGTTGACGCGGATCCACTCCTTTGCCCCGAGACCGGCATCAGCCGAGGCATGACATCAGTGCGGGCGATAAGGCCACTCCCCTGGTCCGCGGCATTGGCTGCCGTCGCTATCCTGAAGGCCAGATGACACTCACCGACGGCAGCAGATCAGGCGTGGGCCGTCAGCAGACGGCTCGGCGGGAGGCCGGTCGCCGTCGGACGTTCGCGGTCATCAGCCACCCCGATGCGGGCAAGTCGACGCTGACCGAGGCCCTGGCGCTGCACGCCGAGGTGATCTCCGAGGCCGGCGCCGTGCACGGCAAGTCAGGTCGACGAGGCACGGTGTCGGACTGGATGGAGATGGAGCGGGCCCGCGGCATCTCGATCACCTCTGCCGCCCTGCAGTTCGCGTACGGCGATGTCGTGATCAACCTCGTCGACACCCCGGGTCACTCCGACTTCTCCGAGGACACCTACCGGGTGCTGTCCGCGGTCGACGCCGCGGTCATGCTCGTCGACGCCGCCAGAGGGCTGGAGCCACAGACGCTGAAGCTGTTCCAGGTCTGTCGTCACCGCGGCATCCCCGTGATCACGGTCATCAACAAGTGGGACCGGCCCGGCCACGAGCCGCTGGAGCTGATGGACGAGATTCAGCAACAGATCGGCCTCGACCCCACGCCGCTGTACTGGCCGGTCGGCATCGCCGGGGACTTCCGCGGCGTACTCGACTGCCGTGACGGCGGGTTCATCCGCTACACGCGCACCGCCGGCGGAGCTCGGCGTGCCCCCGAGGAGCTGCTCACCCCCACCGAGGCGCAAGCTGCCGAGGGCGAGGCGTGGTCGACCGCGGCGGAGGAGCGAGAACTGCTCGCCGCGGACGGTGCCGTGCACGACCAGGAGACGTTCCTGGCCGGGGTCACCACACCCGTGCTGTTCGCCTCCGCGATCTCGAACTTCGGGGTACGTCAACTGCTTGACACGCTGGTCGAGCTCGCACCGGCGCCGCGCGGGGCGGTCGACGACCAGGGTCGGCGACGTGACCTCGACGCGCCGTTCAGCGCGTTCGTGTTCAAGGTGCAGGCCGGCATGGACACCGCCCACCGCGACCGCGTAGCGTTCGCCCGGGTCTGTTCGGGGACCTTCCGCCGCGGCATGGTCGCGACGCACGCCGACACCCGGCGGCCGTTCGCCACGAAGTACGCGCAGGCCGTCTTCGGCCGTGAGCGCGAGGTCATCGACATCGCCCACCCGGGCGACATCATCGGTCTGGTCAACGCCGCCGCCCTGCGGGTGGGCGACACCCTGTACGCCGACGAGCCCGTGCGATATCCGCGCATCGCCAGCTTTGCCCCCGAGCACTTCGCCAGCGTCACGGCGAAGGACTCGAGCAAGTACAAGCAGTTCCGGCGTGGGATCGAGCAACTCGGCCAGGAAGGGGTCGTCCAGGTGTTGCGGTCGGAGGCGCGCGGCGACCAGGCGCCCGTGCTCGCCGCGGTCGGGCCGATGCAGTTCGAGGTCGTCGCGCAGCGGATGGCCAGCGAGCTGGGCGCGCCCGTGCGGATGGAGCCGCTCGGCTACTCCGTCGCGCGGGTCACCCGCCCGGAGGACGCCGCCGAGCTCAACGCCATGCGAGGCATCGAGGTGCTCACCCGCACCGACGGTGAGCTGCTGGTGCTGTTCCCGGACCGGTGGCGCGCCGCCTCGGTCGTCCGGCAGCATCCCGGCCTGCTGCTCGAGCCGCTCGTCGCGGGCGAGCGCTGAGCGACAGGCCGGGGACGCTCAGCCCGGCCGGACCGCTCCGCTGAACGGCATGGAGTCGACGCTGGTGATGGAAACGCCGGTGCTCGGGTTGGCGGCGTGCGCCAACTGTCCGTTGCCGATGTAGATGCCGACGTGACTCACCGGTGAGTAGTAGAACACCAGGTCGCCTGGTTGCAACTGGTCCCGGGAGACCGGGGTGCCCGCGCTCATCTGGGCGCTGGAGGAGTGCGGGAGCGCGACGCCGGCGGCTCCCCACGCGGCCGCGGTCAGGCCGGAGCAGTCCCAGGCGTCCGGTCCGGACGCGCCGTAGACGTAGGAGTCCCCCACCTGCGCCAGCGCGAAGTCGACGGCGGCCGAAGCCCCGCCGCTCGCCGGCACGGTGGGGAGCTGCTCACGCTCGCCTCCACGGGAGACCTGCTCGCCGCCGCGGTCCGGCGCCGTGGCCTCGGGCTGCTGCGACCCGGTGGGCTCCTCGGCAGACTCCTCGGCAGCAGCCTCAGCGGCTGCGGCCGCCTGCTGCGCGGCGCGGTCCGCAGCCGCCGCTGCGGCCGCGCGAGCCTCGGCGGCACGCCGCGCCGCGAGCCGGCGGAGCCGCGCACGTTCTTCGGCCTTCAGCTCAGACAACAGCTCTTGGGCCTCGGCGAGGTTGGCGTCGACCGACTTCTTCTCGGCCGCGATCTCTCGCTTCTGACCGCGGACGTCCTTGAGCTCGGCGGCCACCTGCTGCGTGCGCCGCTCGAGCTTCTCGGACTCGGCGGCGAACTCGGTCAGCATCGCGCCCTGATGCGCGTTGAACGCCTCGGTCGCCACCATGGTGTCGATCACCTGGTCCGGGTCCGATGCCACCAGCAGGCGGCCGGTCACACCGAAGCCGGCGCCGTTCTGGGCCTGCTCGGCGATGGTCGCGGCGACCACGTCGCCCATCCGCTCGACCTCTGCGCGCCGAGACCTCAGATCACGCTGGAGTGTCCGCAACCGCGTCTGGGTGGCCTTCATGTCCACGCGGACGCCATGCAACCGCTCCTGGGCGGCCTCCGCGTCGTGGTAGAGCGCGTCGACACGCCCCTGGACATCCTCGATCGTCGGCTCGGCGTACGACGTGCCCGGCACGCCGATGGCGAGGATGAGGGCGGATACGCCGGCACCGGCGACAACGCGGCGCAAGCTGCGGGGGCGGCCATTCAGCACGAGTGGTCGGTTCTCCTTCGTCGTCGAACGCCTACCGGGTTAGCTGACGGGTGCGGGCTCGCGACTTGCCCGTCGGTGTGCAGCACACCGATTAACCCCACTGCTGGATGGGTCCCCGGCTCCGGAACAGCCTCCCCAACGGACCGCCCGGACTCGGCGCGGCGCCCGGCCTCGACCCTGGCTGGCCTTCGGTCTCCGGACACCTTGCACCGAGACACTAAGGGACCGAGCGAACGCAGACAACCTGGGCGGGCACCACCCGCGCCGTCACCCGGCCATGGGGCCGCTGACGGCGGCCCAGACCGCCCCCGAGCCCAGGCCGACGATGAGGCTTGCACCCCCCGCGGCCACGGCCGTGCGCATCGCCCACGGTTGCGGGACGAACGCACCCTCGGCGGTGCGCCGCACCGGCTCTGCCGACTGGTACGCCGGGATGATCCAGCGCAGGTAATAGAAGAGGCTGGCGACCGAGTTGACCATCACGGCGACGGCGAGCCATGCGGCACCGCCGTCCCACGCAGCGCTGGCGACCGTGAGCTTGCCGACGAAGACAGCCGTCGGTGGGGTGCCGACCAGTCCGAGCAGGCTGACCAGCAGGGCGGCGCCGACCCACGGTTGTGACCCGGCCAGTCCGCGGTACGACGCCAGCGTCCGCCGCTGCGGGAAAGCTGCCACGACGGCGAACGTGGTGACGTTGGTCACGGCGTACCCGGCGAGGAAGACCAGCAGAGACGGCAGCGCGAGATCGCTGACATCGGCGACGGCGACCGGCACCAGCAGATAGCCGACCTGGCTCACCGTGGACCAGCCGAGCAGCCGACGCGGATCGGTCTGCGCGAACGCAGCCAGGTTGCCCAACGTCATCGACACCACGGCAAGGACCGCGACCAGCACCGCCCAGTCGACCGTGCCGGGCAGCACCGAGACCAGTCGAAAGGCCGCGACGAGCGCGCCGACCTTCGGCACGGTGGTGAGAAACGCGGCCGCCGTGGAGCTCGCGCCCTGCGCGGCGTCGGGCACCCAGAAGTGCCCCGGGACCCCGCCGGCCTTGAACAGCAGTCCGCCGAGCACCGCCACGAAGCCGAAGGCGACGGCCGCCGGCGGCGCCTCGCGCAGCCCGTCACCGAGCATGGAGTACGCCGTGGCGCCGCCCACGCCGTACAGCACGGTGACCCCGAGCATCAGCGAGATGCCGAGCAACGCACCGAACAGGTAGGTCTTCATCGCCGCTTCCGCACCGGCGGCAGTGCGGGTCAGCCCGACCAGGCCGTACAACGGGATCGTGGCCAGCAGATAACCGGTGATCACCAGCAGCAGGTCGTTCGTCCCGGCCAGCACCACGGTTCCGAGGGTGGCGAGGAGCAGCAGGACGTAGGTTTCGCTCTCCCGCGGGTCGTCGGCCAGCTCGTCGACGCCGAGCAGCACGATCAGCAGGGTGGCCCCGGTCGCGATCAGCCGGGCCGCGCCGGTGGCGGTGTCTACCGCATAGGTGCCCTCGAAGGCGGTCTGCGCGCTGCCGGCCAGGTCCGGGAGCGCGAGCCCCGCCGCCAGGACCAGGGTCGCGACGGTGACCAGCCGGGTGCCCCACTGCTTGCGGCGGGGCAGGAACGACCCCGACAGCAGGGCGACCACCGCGCCAGACAGCAGCACGATCTCGGGCAGCAGAGCCAGTGGGCGCATCGGCTACCGCTCCACCAGCTGGACGACGGTCCGCGAGGCGGGTTCGATCACGTCGAGCAGGGGCCGGGGTAACACACCGAGGACGAGAGCGAGGACCAGCAGCGGGCCCGCCGACCAGGTCTCGGCCGCCCGCAGGTCGGTGAACTCGAACGACCGGCCACGCACCGGGCCGGTGAACAGCAGCTGGAGCGCACGCAGGAACAGCGCGGCGGTGACCAGGATCCCCGGCAGGGCGAGAGCGGTCACCGCTGCCGCGGCGATGCTGCCGGTGAAGATCTGGAACTCGGCGATGAAGCCGGTGAAGCCCGGCAGCCCGAGAGAGGCGAACGCGCCGACCGCGAACAGCGTTGCGAATCGCGGAGCGGGGGCGGCCAGGCCGCCGTAGCCGTGCAGGTCGTAGCTGCCGGCCCGGTCCTGCAGCACTCCCGCCAGCAGGAACAGCGCTCCGGTGATGAGCCCGTGGCTGACCATCTGCGTGACCGCCCCGGTGACCGCCACCGCACGCGCCTGCTCGTCGCTGCCCGACACCAGGCCGGCGGCGCCCACCGCCACGACGACGTAGCCCATGTGGTTGACCGAGGTGTAGGCGATCATCCGCTTG
>DASSKO010000119.1:0-4861 GCA_035690425.1 Nocardioidaceae bacterium | reverse complement strand
GGCCTCTCCCTGGCCGGCGTCCTCTGGGTCGTCTGACTCCAGCGTCCGAGGTCGCCGGAGAAGAGTGCCCGGACAGGTTGACAGAGAGCATGGTGAAGCGATTCACTGAAACAGTTCACTGATGCGCTTCAGTGCCATTGTCCCAGGCCCGATGAGAGAGGTGACAGGGCTTGTCAGCTCCATCAGTCGTCGACGTCCACCAGCACCTGTGGCCGGCAGCTCTGGTGGAGGCTCTGCGTGCCCGCGCAGACCCGCCGCGGCTCGACGGCTGGACCCTGCACCTGGCAGCGGAGGCCCCTTTCGACGTGGATCCGGCAGACCACGACCCCGACAAGCGCACGGCGCGGGACGCCGGCGACGGCATCGACCGCTCCGTGCTGTCACTCTCGAGCCCGTTGGGCATCGAGATGCTGCCCCCGGACGAGGCAGCACCGCTGCTGACCGCCTGGCACCGCGGAGGTCTCGCGCTGGAGGCGCAGTACGAGGCGCAGTACGCCGTGTGGGCGGCGCCCTCCCTGCCCGAGCCGGACACTGCGGAGCTTGGCCGCCTCCTCGACCGCGGATGCGTCGGCCTCCAGGTGCCCGCGAACGCCATGGCGACTCCCCATGGCCTGGAACGGCTCGCGGGCCTGCTGGAGGTCTGCCAGGACCGCGGCAAGCCGGTGCTGGTGCATCCAGGGCCAGCGCGAGCCGTAGCCGGCCGGGTGCCGCAGTGGTGGGTGCCCGTCGTCGACTACGTCGGCCAGCTGCACGGTGCCTGGTGGGCATGGCACCAGGCCGGTCGTGCGTTGCTGCCGACCCTGCGGATCTGCTTCGCGGCCGCGGGCGGGCTGGCACCGGTCCACCACGAGCGGCTGGTGGCTCGGGGCGGGCGGTTCGGGCGCGTCGACCCCGACGTCTTCGTGGACACCTCCTCCTACGGGCCGCGCGGAGTCGACGCCGTGGTCCGGGTCCTCGGCATCGACGCCGTCGTGCTGGGAAGCGACCGTCCGTACGCCGCACCTACCGACCCCGCCCTGGGCGAGGCCGCCACCTACGCCATCAGGTGCGTAAACCCCCACCGACTCCTCGAAGGAGACACGCCGTGACCGCCGACACCGTCCCCGCGCGCGAGAGCGCCCCCATCTCGGCCGGGGATCCCATCGACCTCGACCACCTGCCGGACCGTGACCTGGGCAAGCACGAGCTGCGCGCGCTGGCGACCGACATCGCCTCCCGGCCGCAGCTGTGGCGCCACCACGTCGCCTTCAGCGACGGCGAGCGGCACTACGTGTCCCTGCATCGCGACGGACACGTGGACCTCTGGCTGCTGTGCTGGACCGCGGCCAACGACACCGGCTGGCACGACCACGACATCTCCTCCGGCGCGGTCGCTGTCGCCGAGGGAGCGCTCGTGGAGCACAACCTCGCGGTCGGCAGGCCGGCGCTGGAGACCGTCGTGCCTGCCGGCATGGTCTTCTGCTTCGGACCGAACCACATCCACCGGCTCACCGGCCACCAGCCGGCCAGCGTGTCGATCCACGCCTACTCGCCGCCGTTGTGGCGGATGGGCCAGTACTCCGTCGGCGGAGGTGGGGTGCTCAGTCGGGTCTCCCTGTCGTACGCCGACGAACTGCGGCCCCTGGATGATGTCGGCTGAGCCCCGCGTGCAACTCCCCGTGCATGGAGTCGGGACAGGCATAGAGTTATGCCGTCGAGTCCTCCAGGGAGGCCCAGATGACCTCAGCCGCCGAGCGTGGTGGCGCAGGCGAGCGGCTGTACGCGCTGTTTCGCGGCCACCGACTGTCTCCCACCCAACGGCGGATCGGGCAGTTTGTGCTGGAGAACCTTCCCGGCGCCGCGCTGATGACCAGCGTGGAGCTGGCCCGACGCACCGGCGTGAGCCAGCCCTCGGTCACCAGGTTCGCCGTCGCTCTGGGCTTCTCCGGGTACCCCCAGCTCCGGGCCGAGATGAGCCGGATCGTGCTGGGCGTCGCCGACGACGAGCCGTCGGCGACGCCGACGCTGATGCATCGCGCCGTGGATGCCGAGATCGATAATCTCCGTGCGTTACGCAAGGACCTGGACACCGCCCGGCTCGGCGAGGTCGGTGCTCAGCTCGTAGGCTCGCGGCCGCTGCCGGTGCTGGCCGCGCGTATCTCCGCCCCGGTTGCGGGATACTTCGCCTACTGTGCGTCACGCATCCACCCCGACGTGCGGCCGTTGACCGGTGGGGGGACCCAGCTGCTCGACGGCGTCGTGCAGGCTCGCGTCGCCGGCGCGAAATGGCTGCTGGCCTTCGCGCTACCGCGCTATCCCGACGAGATCATCGCGGCCCTCGACCTGGCGAGGCAGGAGGGGCTGTCGGTCGCCGTGGTCACCGACAGCAAGCTCGCCATACCGGCCGACTATGCCGATGAGCTGTTGTCCGCCCCGGTGCCCTCGGAGCTGGTCTTCGACTCCCACGCCGCACCGATGCTGGTCGCGGCCATGCTGTTGCAGGCCATGGCCGACGCCGACCAGAAACGCACCCGCACCCGCCTCGACCGATACGAAGAGGTAGACGAGCGGCTCGGGGTCTACGCGGCCGCCGATGGCCGCGGTGCATCGGCGACCAGCTGACCTTCGCCGCGACGGTGGCTTCGTCGCCTCACGGCGTCGGTGTCTGCAGCCCGGCGATGCCGGGCAGCTCGTCGAGGAGCCCGCGCGCGACGTCCACGTCACCACCCAGGGGCCGGTCGGCGAGCTCCGAGGGCAGCAGCTTGGCCACGTGCGCGAACACGTCACCCACCGGCGCGGCGGTCGGGAGGCCGCCGCGCAGCTGCAGAGCCCGCGCAGCCGCCACCAGCTCGCAGGACAGGATGGTGCGGTATGGGTCCAGGGCACGCCACAACGCCTGCACGGCCTGCGGAGCAAAGCTGCTGTCGTCCTCCAGGCCCTGAGACACCACCACCGAGCTCGCGGCGAACGACGTCAGGGCCGGCCGCATCTGGGCCAGCGCGTCCTGGACGACGTACTCGAGGATCATCAGTCCGGAGCTGCCGGGCGGCCCGGGGGCGAGGAACGACGGCAAACCGGTCTGGGCGGGCTCCATCAGGTCCGACAGTCGCGCCGCGGAGAGCTTGGCGGTGCCGAACAGCGCGGACGCGGCGTACTGGACGGCCAGCGCGAGCGGCGCGAGGTGGAAGTTGCCGTTGTGGAAGACGTCGCGCGCGCTCAGGCACACGAGCGGGTTCTCGGTCGCCGCGTTGATGTCGGTCTCCACGACCTGTTGCAGCCCGGCCGCAGCATCGTGGGCACAGCCGTGTACGACGGTGAACGTCCGCCAGCCGAACGGGTCCTGCAGCCGGGCCGCAGCCGGGGCCGTCTGCCGGTCGCGCAGGCCCAGCAGCTCTCGCATCTCCCGTGCGCAGCGCGCAGCCGCCGGGTAGGGACGTGCCTCGTGCACCTCGGTTGCGAGCGACTCCCACGACCCGAGGGTCGCGCAGAAGCTGAGCGCGTTGACGGCCTCGGTCGCGGCCAGCAGCCGATCCAGCTCGAGCAGGCAGAACGCCGAGTCGGCCAGCGTCATCGCGGAGCTGGAGATGAAGGCGAGGGCGTCTCCGGTCGTCAGCGAGACCGGTCGCGGTGTGCCCGAGCGCGCCGGAGCGCGGCCACACAGCATCAGGCCCAGCTCCGCGAGCCCCGCGATGTCTCCGGTGCCGATGCTGCCCCCCCGGTGGATCGTCGGTATCACCCGGCGGCGGACGGAGTCGTCCAGGGCCCCGAACATGACGGGCGACAGGCCCGCACCGCCGGCGGCCAGCTGGTTGAGCCGGACCAGCATGGTGGCCATCGCGACCTCGTCCGAGAGCTCCGGGCCGGTAGCGGCGGCGTGGCTGGCCAGGAGCCGGACGCCGTGGGCGGTGTCGGAGGCGTCCACGGCTTCAGAGCGGTTGGCGCCGACCCCGGTGGTGCGGCCGTAGACCGGACGCACCGCAACCGTCTCGTCCGCCAGCGCATGAGAGCGTTCCACCCGCTCACGAGCATCGGCCGGCACATCGAACGGTGCCCCGTGGCGCGCGACGGCCGCCAGCCGCCGACAGGTCAGCGACCCGCCGTCCACCCGCACCTGGTCGGTCACGGGCACATCCTGCCAGGAAGGGCCCCGGCGGAAGCACCCGACGTCTTGACACGTTCTTCACAATGAGCCGAGGATGAATGCAGTTATGCAGCGGGCCTGTGTTGATCCTCCGCCGACCGATCGCCGACGTGCGCACAGGTGCCTGGTGCTCTGCGCCGACCGATTTGCGCCGACCGATCTGCGCCGGACGATCTGCGCCAACGAAGGGAGAACAAGGTGACCGAGCCGCGCACCATCACCTTCCTCGGGGGCCATGAGATCGACGCGCTCGGCCTGAGCGACACCGAGATCGTGGACGCCGTCGAGCGGGGTCTGCTGGCACAGGGCCTCGGTCAGACCGTCATCGAGCCCCGGATGCACCTGGTGCCGGACCCCGGGGTCGACGGCCACTTCAACGTGCTCCGCGGCTACGTCGCGCCACTGCACCTCGCCGGAGTCAAGGTGGTCGGCGACTTCGCCGACAACTACCGTGCGGGCCTGCCCTCCGAGTTCGCGATGCTCAACTTGTTCGACCCGGGCACCGGTGCTCCCGTCGCCGTGCTCGACGCGACCGCCATCACGTCGATGCGCACCGGCGCGCTCACCGCGATCGGAGCGCGCTACCTCGCCCGGCCGGACGCCCGGGTGCTGGGACACGTCGGCTCCCGCGGGACGTCGTACTGGAACATCCGGTTGCTCGACCGGATCTTCGACTTCGCCGAGATCAGGGTGCACTCCCGTCGTCCCGAGAGTCGCGAGGAGTTCGCCCGCCGGCTGGAG